>CAUAGV010000042.1 GCA_958428675.1 uncultured Collinsella sp. | reverse complement strand
CGACTTCATCTGGTTTAAGGTCGAGGTCCCCGAGGGCGTCGAGGTCACCGACGTCGCAGGCGATACCGCCGACAGGGCCCAGTTTAAGTTCACCGAGAGCGAGCACGCCAGCGATCGCTTCATCCCTGTCTTCGACTCTGACAAGAACGCTGACGAGCTGTTCGACTACGAGGCAAAGTGGAATGCCAGCTTTGAGTGGACCGAGAATGACCCCGTCAAGTACAACGGCAAGACTTGGCGCAACGCTTCCTATACACACTCGGGCGGCGTGACGACTGAGTACTTCACCGAAGCAGGCGGCGGCAGCGTCTACGTGCGCATCGACAACGTCGAGGAGCACAAGGACGCCGTCGAGACCATGATGAAGTCTCTGGAATTTGCCGACGACATCGCCGAGGCCAAGACCGAGGCCATGGACGTCAAGCTCGACGATATCGAGATCAAACGCTAAGCGACTGGCGAGCGCAACGGGAAACACGGTCGCAGTGCAAACAAGCGACGGTACCCCAGCGCTTCGTACCCAGGGAGGGCCGGTAAACCGACCCTCCCTTTCTTATGCCGGTAGCCGACGAACGCGAGGATGCCGGACGCCGGAACCGCCCCAAATGTGGCGACAGTACGAAAACGACAAACACCCCAACACGTCCGCCCACCGATTTATTGCGCCGCGCAGACAGTTAAACCAGCATCTTTAAACATCTGGGCAGTATAGTGACCAAAACTATCGCATAACCGCACTCTGCGAATGGAGAAGTTATGACCGAACACCATGCCATCAGCCGCCGAGCGTTTACGCTGGGCCTAGGGCTTGCGGCGTTGTCACCACTTGCAAGCCTGCCCGAAACCGCAGCGCCGGGCATTCCCCTGCGAGCGGCATTTGCAGACAACACACCCGCACCGTCGGACAGCCTCGACAATTTCGTCATTCGCCTTCGCCCCGCGGGCTATTTTCGCACCGCGAGCGTCAACCAAGACGGCAACGTTCGCGGCAACGTCTGCCACCTGTTTAACGACGGCACGTCCAGCAAGCTCATCCTTGAGAACGTAACGACCAAGAATGACGATACAAACTGGTATGCTATCCGCACCTTGCTCAATTTCGAAGAGCATAAAAAGACGGGCTACAGCATTTGGTCGGTCGACGACGACTCTGACAAAGACGGAAAGGTCATCCACGTATGGGGCGGCGAGTATGACAACAAGCCCAGCCGCGCTTTTGCGTTCAAGCGTCAATCAAACGGAACCTATATCATCCGAGACCGCACGGTCGAGAAAGAAACCGAGAAAAAAGACATTAAGTACCTGGCAATAGAATCGAACGGCGAAGACCAGGACAACAATAAGATCTGCCATAAGAGTAAGAGCATTCCGTGGGAGCTCGAACTTATCGGTTACGACATGAAAAAGAACGATGCCACGGTTAGCAGCCTCGACTGGATCACGTACAGCAGCTACGTCGATGGGCCATGTTGGATGAAATACGTCGACGACAACAAGTTCCTCGACGAGCTGAGCATCCCGGGTACGCACGATTCGGGCACCTGCAGCGTGGACAACGACACTGAGCCCCAATCCTCGCAAGTAAAATGCCAGCAGGATTACATTCCCACGCAGTTGCTCGAAGGCATTCGCTATTTTGATATCCGGCTCGGAAAGGGCGACGACCCCGGTATCGACCACGGGGATTACTACCTGCTCAAAAAAGACGCGTACTTTATGCATCTTTCCGATGTCATAGGCTACTTCAAAACGTTTTTGAACGAAAACCCGACAGAAGCGCTCATCATGCTTGTATCACGAGGCAACGACGAGGCTACCGACGAAAGTGTTACGACGGCTTTCGCCAAGGTTTTGGACGACAACCCCAAACTGTTCTATACGTCGAGCCGAATCCCCACGCTACACGAGGTGCGCGGAAAGATCGTTCTGCTGCGTCGATTTAGGCTCGCCGGCAACAGTGTAAGCGGCCACACGTGGGGCCTCGACCTTACCGAATGGGATGACAAGATCAAGGCTCACTCCGACAGCGCCACTATGTGTCTCGTCCAAGACGCGCAGGGCTTTGAAGCCGCGGGGGAAACAGGCGACAAAGAGCCCTATTGCACCAAGGTATACGCCCAGGACAAGTACAAACTCACGGGAACCGACAAGCTCAGCTGGGTCGATAATGCGCTGAAAGAAACGACCGGGCGCACGCGCAACGAGGTAGATGTCGAGGACGATAACGGGGCCAAGGTGCAAGTCCAGGAGCGTTGCTGGTCTATCAACTACACCAGCTGCACGGGCTTGTCGCACGGAGGCAATCCTTTTACCTCGGCACGAGTAGTCAACGAGCATCTGTATAAGAGCCCGTACATCAATCCCAGCGGCACCGAGGATACAAAGTCAGATTACCTCAAGCACATTGGCATCATCGCATCCGACTTTGTTGATGCGGCGCTGGCCCGGAGCATCTACCAGCGCAATTACGATACGGAGCACAAGCAGACGGCTTCGTACTATCTCCCGTACTATCTCCCGACCCGCATGCGCATGACGTACGGCGACTCGCTGAGCGATGCCTCATTCCAGGATGGCAAGACCGTTGGCGAGGGTCATTTCCGCCTTGCTGACAGCAGCACCGCGCTCAACGCGACAGCTTCGGGCCATGCGTTTGCCATTGAATACGTGGATGTCGACGCCCTGGGCAACGAGACCGTTACGGGGCTGCAGGGCTCTGTGCCCATCGATATCGATCCACGCGCGCTGACGCCCCATTTTGAGGGACTCGAAGGTCTTAAGGCCGGCGAAGACGTGCGCGCCAAGATTGCGGCATCACTCGAGGGCAAGCTCGAAACCGATGCCTGCACGGCCCAGCTCGAGTTTGTGCACGACGCGAACGGCGCTCCGGGCACGGCAATGGCCGAGGGCGAAACATTTGCCGCAGGAACGTACTGGGTGCGCGTGAACGGTCTCTTGGGCGACGCGGCGCAGAACTACACGCTCGCCAGCGACGGAGCCGCAAGCTTTACCGTAGCGGCCTCGGGCAGTGCAGGCGGCACCGGCGCCGGCAACGGCACCAACGCGAGCAGCACCGACAAGAACGGCAAGGACAACAAGGGCAAGGGCTCGGGCGGAAAACTCGCCGGCACGGGCGACAGCTCTGGCGTTGCCGCCGGGCTCGCTGCCGCCGCCGTGGCGACAACGGTCGCAGGTGCAGCAATGCTTGCCAGTGACCGCGACAATACCGAAGACGTTAACGAATAGGCAAGCCAGTCTTTTGGGCGCATCAACTCAATCGGGGCGCAGAATACCGTTCTGCGCCCCGATTTTTACCTTAGCCCGAACGCCGTTATCGGCTACATCACCATGTTCAGCGCATTCACGAACTCCTGAGCTTGGGAGCGGCTGCTCAGGCTAAAGACGCAAGCAGTCAACAGCCTGTTACGTAGGAAAACGTCGCGGCCCTTGATCCTGTTGACCCCCGTGATGTCCTTAAGATAGACAATCTCGGTGTGCTTGCCGCCGAAAGTACCCTTCTTGAGCACCTCGATACGATTGGGGTAGATCTTAACGTCTTTAAACCTACCCGAACCTTTGTCCTGGAATAGCAGCGTGTTGTTGTCCATACGCGTCACTCCCGTGGGGTTCGCTAAAACTGTCTCTATTGCCACATTTTAGTCACCGCAAGGCCCCCATGCGAAGGTGCCAGACAGCAAAGCAATTCGTGTCCGCGCGAGGCTTTAAACTAAATGCAATCAAGATGCATTCCACAAGAGGAAAGTGGGGCGACAGTGATGGGCGAACTGGTAAACCGTGGAGAATCGGCAATCGTGCCCGAAGGTTTTTACAAGCAGGTCTCCTCAATTCTCAACGCCGCTCGCGACAAGGCCTATACCGCCGTTAACTTTGCGATGGTTGAGGCGTATTGGGAGATCGGCAAGAGCATTGTTGACGAGCAGGGCGGAGAGGAGCGCGCAGCATATGGGGAGGCATTGATTGCAGGCCTCTCCAGAAGGCTTACCGCGGATTTCGGAAGAGGCTTTGGCATCGCAAACCTTCGCAATATGCGTCAGTTCTTTCTTGCGTTTCCAATTCGCGACGCACTGCGTAGCGAATTGAGCTGGACTCATTACCGCAGGTTGATGCGCATTCCCGACCCTGATGCTCGCGCCTGGTACATGAACGAATGCGCCGATTCTCGTTGGAGCACGCGTCAGCTCGAGCGCCAGATCAACACCATGTTCCGCGAGCGCCTACTTGCCAGCAAGGACAAAGAGGCCGTCACCCAGGAAATCCAAAAGAGCGCCCCGGCTCGTCGCCCCGAGGATATCATCCGCGACCCATATGTACTGGAGTTTTTAGGTTTCTCGGACGATGCTACGTTTCGTGAGAGCGATCTAGAGCAGGCGCTCATCACGCATCTTCAGAAGTTCCTGCTGGAGCTTGGCCGTGGCTTCGCTTTCGAGGCGCGCCAAAAGCGCATCACCTTTGATGGGCGCCATTTCTATATTGACCTTGTTTTTTACAACTATCTGATGCGCTGCTTCGTGCTCATCGACCTTAAGACCGATGACCTTACGCATCAGGACCTGGGCCAGATGCAAATGTATGTGAACTACTACACGCGTGAGCTCATGAACGAAGGCGACAATCCGCCCATAGGCATCGTGCTCTGCGCGGACAAAAGCGATTCGATCGTCGAGTACACGCTGCCCGAAGACAACGACCAAGTGTTTGCCGCCAAATACCTGCCGTATCTTCCAAGCAAGGAAGAGCTGGCGCGCGAGCTGAGTGCCGAGTACCGCGCCATCAACGAAGCGACTAATGGCGAAGTGCAAGGGTAGCAGCACGTTGCGACCGATACCCCCGACGGAGTTTCATATCCCCCGACATAAGAGGAGCGCTCCATGACAGGCAGACCGAAAACAACACTGCGCGACTGCATCTATGGGCTTGCCGTCGGCGACGCGCTGGGTGTTCCCTACGAGTTCAGGCCCCGCGGCACGTTCGAATGCGCGGACATGATCGGCTACGGCACGCATGGGCAGCCCGCCGGCACCTGGAGCGACGACACATCTATGACGCTTGCTACCTGCGACTCGATTAGGGAGCTCGGGCATATCGACACCGCGGACATGAGCGACAAGTTTGTGAGCTGGATTGCCCGTGGCGAGTATACGGTCGACGGCGTTTTCGATTACGGCGGTACGACCGCTCGCGCCCTGCGCACCGGCAAAGGAGGCTCCGGCGAGCGCGACAACGGCAACGGCTCGCTCATGCGCATCGCGCCCCTGGCGTTCACCGATGCGACAGACGAAGAGATCAGCGAGGTCTCCGCGATTACGCATGCCCACAGAACGTCAACCGACGCATGTATCATATTTGTCGAGCTGATAAGAGACGTGATGAACGACGTGCTCCCCTCGTGGGCGCTTCACCTGAAAGGCGCGCCCGAGCACGAAATCAGGTCTGGCGGCTTCGTGCTTGACACGCTTAAGGCTGCCACCTGGTGCTTTGTGAACACCAACAGCTACGAAGAATGCGTGCTTGCCGCCGTCAACCTAGGCGACGACGCCGACACCACCGCAGCCGTCGCCGGCGCCCTCGCCGGCACGGTATACGGTATCGAGGCCATCCCGCAGGAGTGGGTCGACACCCTGCGCGGTAAAGAGTTGATTGAGAGCTGCCTGTTTTAGGGCGCCATTCAAGAAATAAGGCAGGAGGCATCATGGAGAGGAAGGTCGCAAATATAGACGAGTTCCAAGTGGACGAAAACGGGATTCCGCTATTTCCAGTAGGACTGAAGGAAGAAGCCAGCCTCTATATCCTCCCCGACGGGCGTTACCTCCCCTGCGGGGTCTACAGGACCGCGGACGGCGGTTCGATCATTTATAAGCCATCCGAACTAAGCTTCTTCGGGCAGATGCTTGCTCAATTCAAAGAGTACTAGAGGTTTGATCGCCCGTTAGATCGACACTGCTCAAAACCAGGGGGCAGGCTATCCTCCACCGCGGCCCGTGAGGTAGAATTATGCCTGCCGCGGAATCCGCCTGCGGGCAACGCTCTAATCTCTGATTGGGGTGAAGCCTATGAACTTGTTTCTTGAAATCCTGCGCCTCTCGATGTATGTAACCGGCATCGTCCGGAACCTCTACTCGATCTGGCGGGAATATAAGCAGTAACGGATAGCGAAGGGAGTCATGCAAAGGGCCGGTTGCACCCGGCCCTTTAGACGATAATACCTGCGTTGCCCGCGCTTCCAAAGTTGACCGACTGAGGAGCGGGTTCCGCGGCACATCCTGATTTTACCCAGTGGCAAGGCTCTTTTACAGCCGTTCCACCGTTTATTTACATCTGCCAATCAAGACGAGACTACTACGCACCTTTATTACACACGATATTTTCAGCCTGGTATAACCAAGTTCAATAATAGAATGCAAATCCAACCACCGTGTCTGATTACAAAAAGATTTTTGCCTTTTCTGCAGCAAACTCTTCCTCGGTAAGCACTCCACTATCACGCAGCGTTGCAAGCCTCTCAAGCCTTGCAACTACATCAATCACTATCCGCCAGCGTCTCAATAGTCTGTGAAACCTGCGGATACCGCTCAAGCTCCTTCGATAGGGCATCGACTATCTCGGCAATATTCTTTGCATTTTTGCCCCCGTTTAATACGTTTGCCCTGACCTTAGATGACGACTTGACAGTAACGCCAGATCCGCCTTCAACTGGAACAACCGAAATACTGATATTTTCGCCCCAAGACCAAAGGCTCATACCAATCTCGGCTGCAACTGTTCTTGTTGTGGGCGATGCACTATCAACTTTTACTTTAGGCAGCTTTTCCATAGCTGCCTTCAAGGCATTAAACGTGTCGTCAGGAGAATACGGTACCTGAAGCTGAAGCTGCTGATCCGCAAAACCCATAATCTGGCCTCCGCTTCTTACAAGATTAAGGCTATCGGCAATGGTAGCACGTTCCCAGCAGTCTTAAATTCGTCTCATGACCTTGCGATGCAGCCCGACGCCCCGGCTGCACTTCCCTACTTCCCAAAGATCGCAGCGAACAATCCCTTGCGTTTGGGCTTCTCCTCTCGGCAGGAACCCTCGGCCACCGCTACCACCTGACGCGGCTGCTCGCCGCCTCCACGGCGCACGATCTGGTACAGGAAGGGCGATTTAACGTATTTGACCTCGATGGGCGTGGCGTGCACGGTGCTCTCGCCGGACAGATGCAGGCTCGGGTTGAGCGGTGCCACCACATGCGTCTCGCGCTTGTCGCTAAACACCACCGCGGCCGCGCGGCCCGTCTGGCCGTTCACAGCGATGCGCACTTGCTCGCCGTCGCGGCTGTCCGTCGCCGGACGATCGACAAAGTAGACCGGCACCATCACCAGACCGTCCTTATGCTTGCGGGCCTTGCGCGCCCAGGTTCGGATGCTCTTTTTATTGAGCCCAAGCACTGCCTCGGCATCGTTGCCGACAATGTCGAGCGCCAACTTATCAATGACCACCTGGTCCTTGGTAGACGCATCGACGGAGACAACGCGAAAGTCACCTTCCTGCATGGCCGGGTCAAACGGCCCAACCTTGGCAAAGTCCCACGGCTCCAGAATGCCCATAAGGCAAACATCCAGATAGTTTGCCCGCGGATACGCCCAGTCGAGCACCTCGTAGTACACCAGGGTTTCCTTGCTCAGGCCCTTGCCCGGGAAGCTCGCCATCATACGCAGGTCCGCCAGCGCCATGGGGAAATAGAAGAGCATCATGTCGTTTTGGATCGCGTCTTCCACGTCGTGCCCGGCAAAGGCATCCGGGTACTGGCGCACCAGTTGCAGCGCGTTGGCACGTGCCTGCTGCGGCGAGATTTCGCAGGGAATACCCTGCTCCGGCACATACTCCGCACCCACGCCCATGGTCAGACGTTTGCTAAACGTACCGGGCTTGAGCAGGTCGGCAATGCCGATCTTGTTGCCGCAGGACGGGCACTCAAACACACGCTGCGTTGATTCGCCCTCAAAGGACGCTCCGCAGAAGGGGCAAGGAATGCTCACATGCGTGGCCTCTTGGAACTCCTGCGCCGTGCCGCGATCCTCCCACAGCAGATGTTCCAGGACCGACTGATTGCGCCAGTGCGAATTAAAGAAATACCAGTCCGGGTCCTCCGGGCGCTCGAGTTGCGACACATGCGTGAGCTTGAGCAGTCCATCCACCACCGTCAACGGCGTATGGCGAATGCCCAAAGCGCTCTTGGGCTCTCCGGCGTCCGCCTGCCACGGAACCACCGTGCCGCAATAGGCGCACTCAAAGCTGCGCTTAGCCTGGTGCGAGTACATAGGGCCGCCGCAGTTTTGACATTTAATGGCAAACATCTCGTCCATGGAAACGTCCTCCTTTGCACAGGGACTGTCGACATTAAGTATGTCGAGCAAACAGACACATGCCCATACCCATGTGGCCCAAAATGGACCACCCAGGCAGACGAGAAGGCTCGCTCGTTAGCACCGGCAGACTATTGCTGCATTTTCTGAGCATCGGTGCACGGCGCCCCCGCGCGAGCTACACTATCCCCTTAAACATGATTGTGAGGACGACCGCTATGCTATTTGTAAATCGGCTGGTACATACGCTTGTTCCCGGCAGCGAGAGCGAGCCGGTCGATGCATCTTGCCGCACCAACGCGGGCTTTTCCGCAAGCCTCGTCTGCATTGGCCTCAACATCACCCTGTGCCTGGCCAAGGGCATCGCGGGCCTGCTCGCCGGCTCTGTCTCGCTCATCGCCGACGCCTTCAACAACCTCTCCGACGCCTCGAGCAACATCGTGAGCCTGCTCGGGTTTCGCCTTGCCAGCCGCCCGGCAGACGAAGGCCACCCCTATGGCCACGGCCGCTACGAGTACCTAGCCGGTCTGTTCGTCGCCGTCCTGGTTTGCGCCGTCGGCATCAACCTGATCCTCGAGTCGGTCACCAAGATCATCAAGCCCTCGCCTACCGCCTACACGCTGGTCTCCCTAGCCGCTCTCGTCTTGTCCATGCTCGTCAAATTCTGGATGGCCGCATTCAACCGCGCGCTGGGCAACCGTATCGATTCCGAAACACTCATTGCCACAGCACAGGACTCCAAAAACGACGTCATCACCTCGGGCTCGGTCTTGGTGGCGGCGCTTATTTCGCAGACGACTGGCTTTGACCTCGATGGCTGGGCAGGCCTGGGTGTGGGCATCTTCATCTGCATCAGCGGCATGGGCCTAGTGCGCGACGCCATCAGCCCGTTGCTGGGCCAAGCGCCCGATCCCAAGCTCGTCCAGGCAATCCGCGACAAGATCATGTCCTATCCGCAGGTCTTGGGCACACACGACCTGATGGTGCACGACTACGGCCCCGGTCGTCAGTTTGCCAGCGCCCATGTGGAGATGCCCGGCGAGGGCGATGCGTTTGAACATCACGAGATCCTGGACACCATCGAGCACGATATCCAACGGCAGATGGGCATCGGTATCACGCTGCACTGTGACCCCATCGCCACCACCGGCGACGACCTGCGCGGCTGGGTCAAGCGCGGCGTCATGCAGATCGATCCCGCACTCTCCATCCACGACCTGCACGAGCACGACGGGTTCGTTTCGTTTGACCTGGTGCGTCCCGACGGCTTTGACATATCCGACGAGGAGCTCCTGGAGCTCGTCACGCGCATCGTGCACGAGCGCCGGCCCAACGTCTCGTGCGTCGTTACGTTTGATTCGGGCTTTAGCTCGCCCGACCGTCCAGCAGAGCAGCTGTAGCCCACTTACCAGCTAGTTTCCTTGCGCGCCCGAGATGCCGTTTTGCAGCGCGTTCCAGGCATCCGTCGCCATATCACCCAGGTTCTGAGCGGTGTCACCCAGGTTCTGGGCCGTGTCGCCCAGGTTCTGGGCCGTGTCACCCAGCTCTTGGGCCTTATCTCCAAGCTCCTGTGCCTTGTTGCTCAGGTCCTCCAGCGTATTAGAGCTCGAGCTGTCGGTACCGCTTTGGCCGTCGGGCGAGTTGCCCGAGCTATTCTTGTGCGTGAGTTGAATTTCGAGGTTGCCGCTGTCGTTATAGTAAGCAGAAGTAACGACCCAGTTGGCATCGATGACGGGCGTTGAGCCATCATCAGTCAGGACCACGGCATTCGAAAGATTGGCGCCGCGCGACTTGAGAAGTTTCTTGGCGTTGGACCAGTACTGCCCCGGGATATCGCTCAGATCGACGGTGCTAGACGAGGCGGACTCGGTTTGCTCGGCAGCGGTATCGGCCGTTGAACTCCCTCGCTTGTTGAGCATGCCCGACACAATGGCAAACACAACCGACAGCGCAAAGAAGATCGCCAGCACGATGAGGATCTTCTTGATCACGCTCGACGAACGCGACGGCTTCTTCTCCTCGTCCTCGCCATATTGCGGAATCGACTTAGGGTACTCGCGATACGGCTCGCGCGACTCGTAGCGAGACTGCGCCGTGCGAGGCATATACGTCGTCTGCTGAGGCTGCGGAATGGGATTTTGCGGCAGGTCATCATAGGGATTCGGCGTCGAGGCGGCATAAGAATCCTGCGGCGCGTAATCAAACGGGTCCGGAGCTGCGTTGCCATAGGGGCCTTGCGAAGATGCAGCGTAAGAATCCTGCGCCGTGTCGCCATAGCCCATAACCCGGGTGGGCTCGGCAGAAGGCTGCGTCGCGGCGGGGTCGGTATAACCGGGGTTGGGGACAACGCGGGTCGCATCGGCGCTATCGCCAGCCTGCGCGGAACCGTAGCCACCCATTACGGTCGTCTTATCCTGGTCCATGCAACGATTCCTTTCCGTCGCCCTTAAGCATCAAGTTATCCATGCATTCTACCCGCGCAAAAGCCTATGATGGGCAAAGCCCGTCGGTATCTACAAGACATGCGCGGGCCTAAGGATAAAAAAGCCCCGCCGGGCCTTGGGGGCACGGCGGGGCGGGCAAGCAGCTATGGGCAACCGGCTTAGAACAGACCGGTGATGTTGCCGTCGTTATCGAC
>CAUAGV010000041.1 GCA_958428675.1 uncultured Collinsella sp. | reverse complement strand
TGTCCGTCGATGGCGGTGCCTCGCGCAACGAGTTCATCATGCAATTCCAGGCCGATCTGCTGGATATCCCTGTGCTGCAGTGCGAGACGGTGGAGACCACGGCGATCGGCGCCGCGTACTTGGCGGGCCTTGCCGTTGGCTATTGGGAGGATTTGGAGGAGCTGGAGCAAAACGCTCAGATCGTCAAAATCTTCCATCCGCACATGTCCGCCGAGCGCCGTGAGAGCAACCTCGCTGGTTGGCGTGATGCCGTCAAGCGTTCGCTCGGCACCGCTCAGTAGGGCTGCGACGAGCTGCTCGATACAACAAACCGTTAAACTTATGCACGGTGCGCAGCAACAACGTCGCCGTGCGCCTTGTCAGCAAGGCCATCTTCCGGCCGCAACGAAAGGGGCTTCAACCCATGACCGTCACCTACGATACGTCCCGTGTGACCCTTGTCGATCACCCGCTCGTCCAGCACAAACTGTCGATCCTGCGCGACAAGAGCACCGGCACCAATCAGTTCCGCCAGCTCGTGCGCGAGCTCGCGCTTTTTGACGGCTACGAGGCCATGCGCGACCTGCCTATGGAAGACGTCGAGGTCGAGACCCCCATCACTACCGCCACGTTCAAACGGCTCGCCGGCAAGAAACTCGCCATCGTGCCCATCCTGCGTGCGGGCCTTGGAATGGTCGACGGCATTCTCGACTTGGTGCCCTCCGCTCGCGTGGGCCACATCGGCATGGAGCGCGACGAGGTCACCCACGAGCCGCACGAGTATTACTGCAAGATGCCCAAGGATATCGACCAGCGCATCTGCCTGGTCGTCGACCCCATGCTCGCCACGGGCGGTTCGGCCGAGATGGCCATCAGCTACCTGCGCGAGCGCGGTGTCAAGGACATCCGCATGCTGTGCATCGTCGCGGCCCCCGAGGGCCTCAAGTCGCTGACCGAGAAGGATCCTGACGTACATATTTATACGTGTGCTATCGACGACCATCTCAACGAGGCTGCCTACATCGTTCCCGGCCTCGGCGACGCCGGCGACCGCATCTACGGCACGCTCTAGTCGCTGGGCTAAGACGGCCGCGGCTGCAAATACGAAGAAACGGTGCGCGCGGTCGAACAAAAGGCGACCGCGCGCACTCCTGTTAACGGACGTTTTGCCCTGCAGGGTTCGAGAAAAACGTATTACCGTACCTGCGGCATAAAGAAGGTCTTAAGAAAACGAACAGGTGCGTATTAACCGATGCTTTTTCGGTTGTACTTTAACGATTGGCTCGTACAATAGTCACCAATGTTTGGCGGGAACTGTTCTGTGAGGCGTTAAAAAGGAAAGTGAGGACGCCAGTGTTTCAGATAGCCGATCTGCTCGCTATCGTTGCAGGCGCCATCGCGGGCGCAATTGCCTTCCTTCCCTTTGTCTTTACGCTCAAGCCGGTTCTTGACGATAAGCAGAATGCGGACATGCTCAAGGGTATGGTGAGTCTGGCGGTCTCGGCAATCGCTCTGCTCGTCTTTACCTTGGTTGTGTTTGTGTTGTTCGGAGAGGCATTTCGCATGTTCCTCCTGGGCGAGGCGATCGGCTTCGTGGCCTTTATGGCCGCCTGCGCGGTTCGCGTCGCCAAGGCGCTGCGAGATCCTCATGAGGTCGAAAGGTAAGTCGTGGAAATTTTTGAAAAGCTGCCTGATGAGATTAATCATCTGGTCAGCGAGTTCAGCTCCACCCCCGTCGTGGGCGATCTGAGCTGCGGCATCACGCAGTACTCGTTTTGGCTGATCGTCTCCACGATCGTGCTCCTGATCGTCCTGGCCGTGTTCAAGAAGAAGCAGACCCTGGTTCCCAAGGGCTTCTTCGTCAACGGTTTCGAGTACATCATCGAGTACGTCGAGAACGATATCGGCAAGGGTGTCGTGGGTGAGAACTGGAAGAAGCACTTCCCGTTCCTGTGCTCGCTTTTCCTGTTCATCCTGATCAATAACATGATCGGCCTGATCCCGGGAATGAAGCCCGGCACCGGCGCAATCGGCTCCACCGCCGCACTCGCCATTTTCGCCTTCGTGTACTTCATCTACTACGGATGCAAGGCTCACGGCGTGATCGGCTACATCAAGAGCCTCGCCCCGCAGGGCGTGAGCTTCCCGATGAACGTGCTCGTGTGGGTCGTCGAGCTTTTCTCGACCTTCCTGCGCCTCATCACGCTCGCCGTCCGTCTGTTCTGCAACATGTTCGCAGGACACGTGGTCATGGGCTCGTTCGCCATCATGGCGAGCATGTTCATGCAGCCGCTGCTTCAGCAGGTTTCCGCGGCCCACGCCGTTGGCGCCCTGCCTTCGCTAGCCTGGCTTGCCATCCTCATCCTGATCTATGCGATCGAGCTTGTGGTCGGCGCCATCCAGGCTTACGTCTTCACGGTCCTTACCGCCGTGTATGTCTCCGAGGCAGAGGAGGTCGCGGAGGAGGAGTAGTCTTCCGTTCGCGCCTTAAAGGTAAGGCAATTCGTTAAACCGCCGGTGCCCGTACCCATGGAGCCCGGCAGTTATAAAAAGGTTATCCTGCGTGAAATAAGACACGCACGACAAAGGAGGAATCGTGGGAGTTATCGGTTACGGTCTCGGTGTTATCGGCGCTGGTCTTGCTATCGGCCTGTCTGCTCTGGGTGCTACGGGTGCTATGGCCCGTCAGCCTGAGGTCCAGGGCCGCGTGTTCACCGTCTTCATCATGGGCTCCGCCTTCGGCGAGGCTCTGGCTCTGATCGGCTTCGTTGTCGCGCTGATCGTTAAATAGCACGGAGCGTCAAGTATGAATCTTTCATCCCAGAAGAGCGCGATCGCACTCTCCGCGTCCGCGGCCGCGCTGCTCATGCCGGTTTCCGCGTTCGCCGAGGACGGCGCTGCCGGTGCGGACATCCTCATCCCTAAGATGGCGGAGTTCATCCCGGCGCTTATCGCCTTCCTGATTATCTGGATCGTGCTGGCCAAGGTCGCCCTGCCGGGCATCATGAAAACCATGGAGGAGCGCGGCAAGAAGATCGAGGAGAGCCTCGACGAGGCCGAGAAGACCAAGCAGGAGGCTATCGCCAAGCGCGCTGAGTCCGACTCGATCGTCACCGACGCCCGTCGTCAGGCTGCCGACATCGTTCTCGAGGCCCGTAAGGACGCCGAGTCCGAGCGCGCCCGTATCATCGAGGCTGCTCACAAGGAGGCCGAGGAGATCATCGCCAAGGCCCATACGACCGTCGAGGACGAGCGCAAGTCCATTTACGCCGGTGCCGCGAGCTCCATCGCCGACCTGTCCGTTGCCGTCGCCACCAAGATCGTGGGCGAGGCACTCGAGGACGATGCCGAGCAGAAGAAGCTCATCGAGCGCTACATCCAGGAAGCAGGTAGCCTGAATGCCGACTAGCCGCTATCAGGACAAGGTGCTCGAGACCTACGCGCGCTCCCTTCTGGAAGCCGCTAAGGCCGAGAACCATGTGTTCGAGGACCTCGAGATGATCGAGCGCTTGGCTTCTGCCAGCCCCGAGATCATCGCCGTGCTCGACACCATGTCCAAGCGCGACCAGCTCGACCTTCTTCCCAAGGTGGCAGCTGCCTTTAAGTATGTTGCCGAGGAAGACGAGGATGTAGTGGGCGTGACCGTCACCACGGCGATCCCGCTCGACGACGAGCTGCGTCAAACCATCACTAAGAAATGCGAGCAGGATTTCGGCCGCAAGGTATTCCTTATCGAGCAGGTCGACCCGTCTATCGTGGGCGGCCTGGTGCTCGAGGCCCGCGGCGAGCGTCGTGACATTTCCGTCAAGACGCAGCTGCGCATCGCGCAGGAGACCCTCGCAAACTCTGCTAATTCGTACGGAGGTGAAGCCTAATGTCCGAAACCCTCAATGCCCAGGATATCGCCAAGAAACTGCAGGAGCAGCTCACGAGCCTCTCCGCGACGGTCGATACGCATGAGGTTTCAACGGTCGACGAGGTAGGCGACGGCATCGCGCGCGTCTCCGGCCTCAAGAGCGCCATGGCAGGCGAGCTTCTGGAGTTCAAGAGCTCCGATACCGGTGAGACCGTCTTCGGCCTTGCCCAGAACCTTGACCGTGACGAGGTCGGCGCCGTTCTGTTTGGTGCCGTCGACTCCATCAAGGAAGGCGACGAGTGCCGCACCACTGGCCGCATTATGGATATCCCCGTGAGCCGTGCCATGCTCGGCCGCGTCGTCAATCCGCTCGGCCAGCCCATCGACGGCCTGGGCGACATCGTCGCCACGCACCGTCGCCCCATCGAGTTCAAGGCTCCCGGCGTCATCGATCGTACCCCGGTGTGCGAGCCGGTTCAGACCGGTCTGCTCGCTATCGACTCCATGGTGCCTATTGGCCGCGGTCAGCGTGAGCTCATTATCGGCGACCGTAAGACCGGTAAGACCGCCATCGCCATCGACGCTATCCTCAACCAGCGCGGCAAGGGCATGGTCTGCATCTATGTCGCCATCGGCCAGAAGGCCTCCACGGTTGCCAACATCCGCGAGACCCTCGCTCAGCACGGTGCGCTCGACTACACCATCATCGTTTCGGCCACCGCTGCCGATTCCGCCCCTATGCAGTACATCGCGCCTATGGCCGGTGCCGCTATCGGCGAGTTCTTCATGTACAACGGCGAGGACGGCAAGCCTGCCAGCGAGACCAACCCCGGCGGCCACGTGCTCGTCATCTACGACGACCTGTCCAAGCAGGCTGTGGCTTACCGTCAGATGTCGCTGACGCTGCATCGTCCGCCCGGACGCGAGGCCTATCCTGGCGACATCTTCTACCTGCACTCTCGTCTGCTCGAGCGTGCCGTCAAGATGTCCAAGAAGAACGGTTACGGCTCCATGACGGCTCTGCCGATCATCGAGACCCAGGACGGCGACGTTTCGGCCTACATTCCGACCAACGTCATTTCCATTACCGATGGTCAGATCTACCTGCAGTCCGAGCTCTTCTTCCAGGGCCAGCGCCCGGCAGTCGACGTGGGCATCTCCGTGTCCCGCGTCGGTGGCGATGCACAGACCAAGGCCATGAAGCAGGTCGCCGGTAACCTCCGTCTGGACCTCGCTTCGTACCAGGAGCTCGCCGGCTTTACGCAGTTCGGCTCCGACCTCGACGAGGCTACTCAGAAGCAGCTGACCCATGGTGCTCGCATGACCGAGCTCCTGAAGCAGCCGCGTTACAAGCCGTTTGAGGTTGGCGAGCAGATCGTTACGCTGTTCGCTGGCAACGAGGGCTTCCTGGATGACCTGGAGATCGCTGACGTACTGCCCTTCCGTGCCGAGCTCATCGAGTACATGGACAATGGCTTTGGTTCGCTGCTCGACAAGGTTCGCGCCAAGAAGATCGATGATGACACCAAGGCTGAGCTCTTGCGCGTCATCGGCGACTTCAAGCAGCAGTTCATGGCCAAGCACCATTCGGATGTTTCTGGATCAGAGGAGAACTAAGCCCCATGGCCAACCTTCGCGACATTAAGAAGCGAATCTCCTCGGTTACCACGACCAAGCAGATCACGCGCACGATGGAGATGGTCTCTACGGCCAAGATCCGTCGTGCCCTCGATCGCTCCAAGCAGGCCGAGCCCTATAAGGAGGCGCTGACCGACGTCATGTTGACGGTTGCCGGCGACGCCTCCTGTTCGGGCACCGATCCCATGCTGCAGAAGCATGAGAGCGTCAAGCATGGCCTGATTGTCGTTATTGCCTCGGACCGCGGCCTTGCCGGCGGTTTCAATACGACGGTGGAGCGCACGGCCGAAAAGCTCGCCGCTTCTTGGGCGAACGACGGCATCGAGTGCGAGATCATCGCGTGCGGGCGTAAGCCGGCCACGTATTTCCGTGACCGCGCAAACGTTGTCATGCACTTTGAGGGCAATTCCTCAGAGCCCGATTTCAATCAGGCCCGCATGATCTCCTCTCATATCTGCGATGCGTATCGTGCCGGTGAGCTTGACCGTGTCGAGCTTGTCTACCACCACGCCAAGAACCGCGTGGATCAGGAGCTTCGCGTCGAGCATCTGTTGCCGCTCGACCCCGAGATGATCGCTATGGCCCACGGTCCGCGTAAGAACGAGACCGACGCCCCTAAGCGCATCTCGTCCACGTTCGAGTTCGTGCCCTCTCCCGAGCATGTTCTCGGCAAGCTTGTGCCGTCTTATATCCTGACGGTCATCTACCAGGCCCTGATCGATTCGGCGGCTGCCGAGCAGGGTGCACGCCGCAAGGCCATGCACTCCGCGACGGAAAACGCCACCGCGATCATCTCGACCCTTACCCGCACGTATAGTCGCGTGCGCCAGGCTTCGATCACGACCGAGATTAACGAGATCGTCGGCGGAGCCTCAGCATTGGAGGAACAGTAATGGCTAATAACACCGTAAAGCTTGCGGTCGAGGAAGCCACCAAGAAGACGACTGCCGGTGATGGTCGCATCGTGCGAATCATCGGCCCTGTCGTCGACGTCAAGTTTGACGGCGCGGTGCCCCCGATCTACAACGCGCTCACGGTCGAGGCCGAGACCCCGATCGGTCATCTGAGCACGATCCTCGAGGTCGAGAGCCAGCTTCCGGGCGGCGTCGTCCGCACGGTCGCCATGTCCTCGACCGACGGCCTGCAGCGCGGCCTCATCGCTACCGATACCGGTGAGCCCATGAAGATGCCCGTTGGCCCCAAGACGCTCGGCCGCATTTGGAACGTTATGGGCAAGCCCGTCGACGGCAAGCCCATGCCCGAGGTGGAGGAGTTCTACCCCATCCACCATGCAGCGCCCCGCTTTGACGAGCTCACCACCAAGACCGAGATCTTCGAGACCGGCATCAAGGCCGTCGACCTGCTCGAGCCCTACATCCGTGGCGGCAAGACGGGCCTGTTCGGCGGCGCCGGCGTCGGCAAGACCGTTCTGATTCAGGAGCTCATCAACAACCTCGCCCAGGAGCACGGCGGCACCTCGGTGTTCACCGGCGTCGGCGAGCGTACCCGCGAGGGCACCGACCTGTTCCTCGAGATGAGCGAGTCTGGCGTTATCGACAAGACCTGCTTGGTCTATGGTCAGATGAACGAGCCGCCCGGAGCGCGTCTGCGCATCGGTCTGGCCGGCCTTACCACCGCTGAGTACTTCCGCGATCGCGGCCAGGACGTTCTGCTGTTCATCGACAACATCTTCCGCTTCTCCCAGGCGGGTTCCGAGGTTTCCGCACTGCTGGGCCGTATGCCGTCCGCCGTTGGTTACCAGCCCACGCTGGCAACCGAGATGGGCGACCTCCAGGAGCGCATTACCTCGACCAAGACGGGCTCCATTACCTCCGTCCAGGCTGTCTACGTCCCCGCAGACGACCTGACCGACCCGGCGCCTGCCACGACGTTTACGCACCTCGACGCCACCACGGTTCTTTCGCGTAGCATTTCGTCGCTCGGCCTGTTCCCGGCTATCGACCCGCTCGCGTCTTCCTCCGACGCTCTCGATCCCTCGATCGTCGGCGAGGAGCACTACCGTGTCGCCGTCAAGGTCCAGGAGCTCCTGCAGGAGTACTCCGACCTTCAGGACATCATCGCCATTCTGGGTATGGACGAGCTGTCCGAGGAGCAGCGCCTTACGGTCAACCGTGCCCGTAAGATTCAGCAGTTCCTCTCGCAGTCCTTCCACGTCGCCGAGAAGTTCACCGGCAACCCCGGTGTCTACGTCCGCGTCGAGGATACCGTCCGCTCTTTCGCCGAGATTGTCGACGGCAAGGCCGATGACCTGCCCGAGCAGGCTTTCCGCTATGCTTCCACGATTGAGGACGTGCGCGAGCGCGCCCGCAAGATGGGGGAGAAGTAGGTTATGCGTATCCGCATCGTGTGCCCCGTGAGCTGCGCCTATGAGGGCGACGCTGCGTTTGTGTCGATTCCGTCCACGGATGGCGAGTTTGGCGTTCTGCCTGCTCACTCCAGCGAGATCTGCACGATCGACCGCGGTTACGTTCGCGTTTCCGATAAGGCCATGGGCACTGTCGACCACACGTTTGCCGTGGCCGGCGGCTATGCCCAGGTTGCGGACGATGTCGTGACCGTTCTCGCCGAGCGCGCTTGCGATTTGGCGACCGTCGATGCCGACAAGCTTAAAGCTGATATTCAAGGTTTTGAAGAGAAGCTGGGTAATTTGTCGGAGGATGATGCACGCCGCGCCTACCTCTATAATGAAATCGCATGGTGTAAGCTCAAGCTTGCCCAATAGTCAAACGATTTAGCGTTCGACCATTTGCGAACACATCATGCCCGGGATGGCCTAGCCACCCCGGGCATGCTTTTTGAAAGGGTAGACCTTGGATATTATCCGCGTTGAGGGTGGCCACGCCATCGGAGGCTCCGTGCCCGTCTCGGGCGCCAAGAACTCCGCGCTCAAACTCATGGCGGCAACGCTTCTGGCGCCGGGCAAGACGACGCTGCAGAACGTGCCCGATATTTCCGATGTCCACGTGATGGGCAAGGTGCTCAAGGGCATGGGCGCTACGATCGATGTTCTCGACGAGCACACGCTCGAGATTGATACCTCTCAGGTCGATTCATGGGAGGCCCCCTACGAGCTCGTTGCCAAGATGCGCGCTTCCACCGCCGTCATGGGACCCCTGCTGGGCCGCTTCCATCGCGCCAAGATTGCCATGCCGGGCGGCTGCAACCTGGGTGCTCGCAAGATCGATATGCACATTCTGGGTCTCGAGGCCCTGGGCGTTGAGTTCGATACCGCCCACGGTTACATCAACGCTAATGCGCCCCAAGGTCTGCGCGGTACCACCGTCACGCTCGAGTTCGCCAGCGTCGGTGCGACCGAGAACCTCATCATGGCCTCTGTGCGCGCACAGGGCACCACGGTTATCGACAATGCCGCCCGCGAGCCCGAGATTGTCGATCTCGCCAACATGCTCAACGAGATGGGCGCCAAGATTGTAGGCGCCGGTACGCCCGTCGTGACTATCGAAGGCGTGGAAGAACTCCATCCCGTTACCCATCGCGTGGTGGGCGACCGCATCGAGGCCGGTACCTTTATCGTTGCCGGTGCGTTGATGGCCGACGATCGCGGTGTCGATGTCACGGGCTTTTGCCCCATTCACTTGGGCATGGTGCTCAAGAAGATGGAGCTCATGGGTATCGACTGCGAGCGCGTCGAGGATGGCGTCCATGTGAACCGTGCCGAGCGTATCAAGCCGGTCGACATCCAGACGCTTCCGTTCCCCGGCTTCCCGACGGACATGCAGGCGCAGATTATGGTACTCTCCGCCCTTGCCGATGGTAGCTCCGTTATCACCGAGAACATCTTCGAGAATCGCTTTATGTTTGCCTCTGAGCTGGTACGCATGGGTGCCGACATTCGTATCGAGAGCCATCATGCCATGATTCATGGCGTCAAGGGCTTCTCGGGTGCACAGGTTACCTCGCCCGATCTGCGTGGCGGAGCGGCCCTCGTCGTAGCGGGCTTGATCGCCGACGGGACGACCGAGGTTTCGGCTATCCATCACATCAAGCGCGGCTACGAGCAGTTTGTCGAAAAGCTGCAGGCGCTCGGCGCGCATGTCGAGCATGCTACCGTCCCCGATCCCGTCATCTACTAATACAGGTTGCCTATGTTTAATAAAAAGCCCCTCGCGGATACCACCACCCGAAGACCCTCAACTGGTGCGCAGGCCAAGATCTACAGTCGCGATAACGTGGCTCGCTATTCCGAGCGAGCTCGCCAACGTCGTCGTAGCCACACGATTCGTCACGTCGCGCTCATTGTCGTGCTTGGCGTGCTGCTGAGTGCCACTACCGCTGCCGGCCTGTGGTTTGCCACCATTATGGGCAAGCTCGGCGATTCTAATGTCATTACCGACAATCTGCGTCGGGTTCTGGTTGACACCGATGAGGCAAAGGATCCGTTCTACGTGCTGCTTCTTGGCACCGATGGCCGTCCGGGCGAGGATACGTATCGTGCCGACTCGATTATCCTGGCACGCATCGACCCCACGCAAAAGCAGGCGACGCTCATTTCCGTTCCGCGCGACACCAAGGTCGAGTACAAGGGCGAGACCATGAAGATCAACGCCTGCCATACCGTTGGCGGCGCCGAGGCCATGGTCGAGGCGGTCAACGAGCTGTGCGGTGTTCAGATTTCCCACTATGCCGAGGTCAGCTTCGACGGTATGCAGGCGCTGATTGATTCGGTTGGCGGTATCGACATTAACGCAACCGATGATGTTGACGACCCCGAGCACCTGGATATTAAGATTACCGCTGGCCAGCAGCATATGGACGGTGCCACCGCCCTTACCTATGCCCGCTGCCGCTACACCTATGCCGACGGCGATTACACGCGCATGCGCCACCAGCGTCAGGTGCTTGGCGCCCTTGCCAACCAGATTCTCAATAACTTCGATGCCACGAAGATCTTTGGCCTGGTTAATTCGCTGTCCGATATGCTCGTAACCGATATGAGCGTTCAGGATATCGTGGCTACGGTCAATGCCATGCGCGGTATGGATGTCGACGGAATCTACTCGGCCAACCTGCCCTCGTACGCCGACGACAGCACCATGATCGACGGTGTGAGCTACGTCTTTGTCTACGAGGACGAGCTCAAGGAAATGATGGAGCGCGTCGACGCCGGCAAGGATCCCAAGGGTCCCAACACCATGGGTCTTTCCGACGGTTCGAGCTCTACGATCGGCGACCTGAACAACAACACGTCTGACGACTACGCAAACGGTACCGCAACCTCATCGGTCAGCTCTGACGATTCCGATGACTCAAGCGATTCGAGCGATTCGGACTACTACGAAGAGCCCACCGGCGACGGCAACGGCTACGAAGCCAACTACTAAGTTACGGCGTTTTACCAAACGCCGTAACGGCTCGACGCTGCGCGCCGCCCAAGGCGACAATTTGTCATTCAAAAGGCAGGGCATGACCAGAAGGTCAATGCCCTGCCTTTTTCATGCCAACTTGTTCGCCTTGGACGTCGCTCGCTGACGTTGGCTCAACCTGCGGTGCTGACTACTCCCCTTTCACCAAAAACCGCCCCGTTCTC
>CAUAGV010000040.1 GCA_958428675.1 uncultured Collinsella sp. | reverse complement strand
CGTCGTTGCGTTCGTCTTATTGATTGGTGGATCGTTCGCAATCATCACTAAGACCAACGCTTTGAATGCCGGCATGAGCCGTGTGATTAAAAAGCTCAAGAACAAGGACATCCTTATCATTCCCATCACGATGACGTTGCTGTCCATTTGCGGTACTACGTTTGGTATGTCTGAGGAAGCCCTGCCGTTCTATGCCATCTTCATTCCCATCATGATGGGTATCGGGTATGACTCGATGACGGCGTTTATCATCTGTTTCCTTGGTCCTAACCTGGGATATTGTGCCTCGACCATCGATCCGTTTAACGTCTTGATCGCACAAGGCATTATCGGCATCGAGGGCAATCCTCAGCTGTGGCTGCGCGCCATTTCTTGGGTCATCTTCACTGCCGTCGGTATCGCATGGGCCATGCGCTACGCCATGCGCGTCAAGAAAAACCCCGAGTCGTCCATTACGTACGAGGACGATAAGCTCAAGCGCGTTGAGTTTTCCGTGACCGATGCCTCCATCGAGGAAGAGTTCACTATCCGTCAGAAGCTCGTGCTTATCGATTTTGCCTGCGGTATGGGCATTATCGTCTGGGGTCTTGTTACCCAGGGTTGGTACATGAATGAGATTTCCGCCGTGTTCCTTGGCATGGGCTTGCTTGCCGGTATCCTGGGCGGTCTTGACCAGCAGACGATTGCTGAGGAGTTCGTTAAGGGTCTCGCCGACTTTGCGTACGCTGCCATCGTTATCGGTATCGCTCGCGGTATTCTGGTCATCGCCGAGGGCGGCATGATCATCGACACCATTCTTCAAGCGCTCGCTACTGCGCTCGCCGGTGCACCCGCCGCCGTCTATACCACGTTTATGTATATCGTCCTTGGCCTGCTCTCTTTGCTGGTTCCCTCGAGTTCTGGCCTGGCGGCGCTCACCATGCCCGTTATGGGCCCGCTGACCGAGCTTATGGGCCTCAATCCCGAAGCCGCCGTTACCGCGCTCCAGTTTGCTAATCAGACCATCAACACCATCAGTCCCGTGGCGGGCATGACGGTTGCCGGCCTTGCCGTGGCAAAGATCTCGTTTGGCCAATGGTGGAAGACCATTTGGAAGTTCTTCATTTTCATGGTTGTCTTTGGCCTGATCGTAACGGCAATCTCTGGCATGCTTCCGGTGTAGGTGGTTGTGATGTCCGATCGTTTGACGGTCCTGACGTCTAAGAGCGTCTTTACCGGTACGGGGGACCTGCCGTTTGAAGGTTTCGTAGCGGTCCGTGGCAATCGAATTGAGGCTGTTGGCACCAAGTGTGAGGTAGCTTCGTATTTGACCCAGGCGGACGAGCTAGTTGACCTGGGCGACCGCACCGTCATGCCTGGCCTGATCGATGTGCATACCTTCTATACAGGCTGGGCGCTGCGGACGTTGGGGTCTGATCTGTCCGGCATCGCCGATGCCAAAGAGGCCGTGTCGCTCTTGCGTGCATGGAAAGAAGATCATCCGGATTGTGCGGCGGCTTTTGGCCACAGCCTACCCGAAACGTTGGCATCGGATGCCGAGAACGCAAATACGGCAGCTGTGTTTGACGATTGTTTTGGCGATATCCCTGTCGTCTGCTTTACACCGGGTGCGGAGACCTGCGTTCTCAATGCTGCCGCCAGTGCGCGATACGGCTTTACCCCCCAGGCGTGCTATGCCGAGAAGATCTGGCGCATGATGAGCGATTTCCTCGCGCTGCCCGAGGTGCGTGCCGGGTATTCGGACTACATGAGCATGCTTAACGAGCGCGGCGTTACCGCCATCAAGGAGATGACGTTTGATGACTACTACGGCTTTGCCGACGAAATGGCTCGCCGTGAGGAATCTGGTGAGCTGACGGTTCGCGTCTCTATGATGTCGCAGCCGGTGGGTGCCGGTGCAAATCTGGCATATGCCCGCGAGGCGCGAGAGCGCTTCCGGGGACCGTTCGTTCGTTTTTCTGGCTTCAACCGTATGACCGATCGCGGCGTATGGGCGGGGCTTGCCGAGATGATTGACCCCTATGAGGACACGGCCGATGCGGGAGCTGCCGGCAAGACGGTTGTCGAAGAGCCCGAGTGGGATCTGATTGAGAACGAGCTGCGTGCAATTGATGCTGACGGCTTCCGATATTCCTTGCATTGCCAGGGCGATGGCGCCGTTCGTCGCACCGTGGCGCTCTATGCCTCGCTGCCTCGAGACGAGCATGGACGGATGCTTCGCCGCCATGCGATTACCGATCTCGAGAACTCTGACCCGACCGATCTTGTCGAGTTTGGCAAGTTAGGTGGAATTTGCGAGGTCTATCCGCAGATTCTGACGCTGGACCGGCGCGAGGATTGCCTGTCGATGATGCGTCGACAAATTGGCGAGACGCGACTTTTGCACAGCTGGAATCGCCGCGGCATGGAAGATTCCGGATGCACAGTGTGCTGTGGCACGGATTTGCCACTGTTGATTCCGAGCTTGGGCGAGTCAATCTACAGTGCGTGCGGCGGATACTTCGACGATGGACTGCTCGTGAATGAGGCCAACGCGCTGACGCTTGTCGAGCTCTTGCGCGCTTGGACTGCCGGGGGCGCGTACGATCTGATGCGCGAAGACGAGCTGGGTACGCTTGAGGTTGGCAAGCTTGCTGATATCTGCGTGCTCGATCGGGATGTGTTCGACCTCGATTATCGCGACGCACGCGATCTTGCGGTTGATATGACGATGTCGGACGGACAAATCGTGTTCGATCGAAATAAGGAGGCATAAGATGTCTGAATCCAAGCCGACGCTGCGCCGCGAGCAGATTGCGGGCATGAATATCCACTACATCATGTGGTCGCTCGATTACTTCCTTGATGTGCAGCAGCGTTTGGGCTTTGAGTCCATTGAGCTGTGGTGTGCGGAGCCGCATGTGACGCTCGACCACACGGGCTACTTTGAGGCTGAGGTCCTGGCGAAAAAGGCTGCAGACCGTGGGCTTAGGTATCGTACTCTGTGCCCCGAGAATGTTGTCTATCCTTGGCAATACTGCGCACGCAAGCCGCTGCATGAACAGCGCAGCCTGGCGTACTTTAAGCACGGCATTGAGCTTGCCGAGGTACTTGAGTGCGACCGTATGTCCGTCAACTCGGGCTGGGGCGACTGGGACGAGGATCGCGAGGAAGCCTGGAAGCGCAGCCGCGAGCACTTGTCCATTCTGGCGGAGTATGCCGGCGAGCACGGTCTGGTGCTTACGATGGAAAGCCTGCGTCCCGAGGAGAGCAACCTTGTGACGACGGTTTCCGATGCGAAGCGCATGATTGACGAGGTCGCGAGCCCGTACTTACAGCCCATGGTTGATACAACCGCGATGGGCGTTGCAGGCGAGACGCTCGAGGACTGGTTTGCCGCCTTTGGTGATGGGGCAATTCACGAGATGCACTTTATCGACGGTGACCCGTATGGCCATCTGGTGTGGGGCGATGGCAAGCACGATATGGACGCCTTCGTCGCCACGCTCAACGCCCATGGTTTTGACGGCATGCTGGGCCAGGAAATCACGGACGGTCGTTACTACGATGACCCGGCGGCGGCAGATGCCAAGAACATGGCCGCATTCGAGAAATATCTGATTGACTAAAACAACTATCGGCCACGCAGCCAATCTCATTGATTGCGGACCAAACAAGAAAGGAACTGGATATGAACGCACACGATCTGATCAAAGAGGCAATTGCCGAGAAGGGCAAGTTCGACAGCGTCTACTGGATTGCTTGCGGTGGCTCCATGATCGATTTGATCCCGGCTCATGAGCTTCTGCAGCGCGAGGCAACCACCTTCACTTCGTATATCTATACCGCGCGTGAATTCGACATTATGCGTCCGCGTCGTCTGGGCGAGAAGTCCCTGGTCATCGCTTGTAGCCACAGTGGCAACACCCCCGAGGTCGTCGAGGGCTGCGAGATTGCCCTTGCTGCCGGCGCTACGGTGATCGCCCAGACCGACAACGCTGGATCTAAGATCGACTCCGGCAAGTGGACCACGTGGGTCTACCCGTGGGGCGAGGGTGTGCCGCAGGCCGAGGTCCCCGCTGGTATTTCGCTGTCGCTTGCGGCAGAGCTGCTCGATCAGCAGGAGGGCTACGCCGATCTTGCCGATATGTATGCCGGTATCGCCGAGATGGATAAGATTCTTCCCCCGGCACGCGAGAAGGTAAATGCCGAGCTGGGCGATCGCTTTGCCAAGCTTTGCCAGGAGCACGAGTTCTTCTATATTCTGGGCAGCGGTCCCAACTTTAGCCAGACCTACGGTTTCGCTATCTGCTCTCTTATGGAGATGCAGTGGCAGCACTGCAGCTACATCCACTCTGCCGAGTACTTCCATGGCCCCTTCGAGGCTACTCAGGATGGCGTTTTTTACTTCCTGCAGATGGGCTCCAGCGAGTGCCGTGCTATGGACGAGCGCGCCCTGGCGTTCCTTAAGACGCATACCGATACGCTGATGGTGCTCGATGCCAAGGAGTACGGTATGGAAGCCGTGCCGGCGAGCGTCCGTGCCTATCTGGACCCGGTGCTGTTCTATGCCATGAACTGCGAGCTGCGTGCTGCACGCGGCAAGGTGTTTGATCACGATCCCGATTTCCGTCGCTATATGGGTGTTGTCGAGTACTAGAAGGGACAAAGGCCATGGCATTTAACGTTAACGCGCTCGGATTTGGCGACAACGTCGTCGATCGCTACGAGCATATCCATACCATGTATCCTGGCGGCAATGCGGTGAACTTCGCCGTTTATGCCAAGAAATGCGGTGCCGCACGCTCCGCATACATGGGCATTTTTGGCAATGACGCCGCTGCGGAGCATGTCATTGCAAGCCTCGAGGATGAGGGTATCGAGCTTGACAAGTGCGAGCAGATGATTGGCGAGAACGGAGCGGCTCGCGTGACCGTCGTTGACGGTGACCGTGTCTTCCTTGGCTCCAACGAGGGCGGTATCCGTGGCGATGCGCGCTATGTCCTCGATCGCTTTGACCTTTCGTACATGAAGCAGTTCGATGTGGTTCATTCGGGCAACTATTGCTTTACCGAGCGCGAGCTGCCCAAGCTGAAGGCTGCGGGCGTCACGGTCTCTTTTGACTTTTCGGACGACTCCACCAACGAGTACTACGAGCAGATTGCGCCCTACGTCGATTTCGCTTTCTTTAGTGCGGCGGATGCCGCGAGTGAGGACGAGATTCGCGAGCGTCTGGCATGGGTGAAGGGCTTGGGTCCGCGTTTTGTGTCGGCTACGGCGGGCGCCGAGGGCTGCATTGCTTACGACGGCGAACGTTATTACCGCCAGCTGGCTAAACCGGTAACGGACATGAAGGACACCATGGGGGCGGGCGACTCGTTCCTCACCTCGTTTTTGATGTGCTATCTCGATTCCGCCAAGCGTGGTGAAGATGGCGCCGAGGCCATCGAGCGTGCGCTCGACTTTGCTGCCGGGTTTGCCTCGACCGTGTGCGGCATGGAAGGTTCTTGGGGCCACGGAGCACCAATCGTCGAATAGCTTAAGAAAGCGTACGGCGGTCTGGCTATGAGGCTTTGGACGGCCGATGCAAAACAATAAGCGAAACGCGAAAAGGGGGCTCGCCATGTGGTGGGTCCCCTTTTGAACATTGGAGAAGACCATGGGTATTAAAGCGTGCGCGGCTGGTTTTTGCTGTGCGGACGTCTATCAAAACATCGGCGTGTTCTATCCGACTGGTAATGGCATTGACTGGGGTATCCATCTTGCACGAATGGGAGTTTCGGTATCCGCCGTGTCGGTTGTCGGCAAGGACGAGTACGGAGACAAGATGAGAGAGGCGCTGGCCGCTGAGGGGTTCGATATCTCACATCTGCGGGTGGAGGATGGCGACACCTCGGTGATGCTCATGGCATTGAAAGACGGCGTCGATCGCGTGCATCTCGAGGCAATCGATGGCGTAATGGAGACATATCGACCGAATGAAGATGACCGGGCGTTTATCCTAGAGCATGACATCATTCATACCGACCTGTTTGGCAATTGTTTGGACCTCCTGCCCGAATGGCATGATGCGGGCAAGACGGTGGTTATGGACTTCTCGGTGTTCAGCCAGGATCCCGAATATGCCTGCGAGGCTCATTTTCCTTACGTAGACTATGCGTTTATGTCGTTTGAAGAGGACACTCCGGAGCTGCGTGATTGGGTACGTCACGTACAGAAGTTGGGACCGCGGGTGGCAGTTGCCACGCTTGGCGAGAAGGGAAGCATTGCCTTTGACGGCGAACGCTTCTATGAGTGCGGGATCGTACCGGCGGAGAAGGTCGTTAACACCGTGGGTGCCGGTGACTCGTATATCGCCGGGTTTACCAAGGGCGTGATTGATGGCCTTGATATTCTGGCGTGTATGAAGGCGGGCGCCGAGCTTTCGTCCCGCGTCATTGGCTCTTTTGAGCCGTACTAGGGTCAAATGCTTGGAAAGGAGTGCGAAATGGTTATCGACATGTTGGTCCAGCCCATGCTCTACGGCGAGATCTATACGCCGGGTGATGAGCCTGATGGATTCGGTTTTTGGTCACGAGAATTTGGTATGGGGCATATGGGCCCCATGGATTGGGATGAGCTTCAAGTCGAGATGGACGTCTGCGATGTGCAGAAGAGCGTGCTCATGCCGCTCGATGTAACCACGGCATGCGGAGGGCATTTTGGCACCAATGACCAGATTGCCATGCTGGTTGCCGCGCATCCCGATCGTCTGTGGGGATTTGCGAGCGTAGATCCGCAGGTGAGCGGTGCCGCAGACGAATTGGGGCGCGCCTTTACCGAGTTGGGGGCAAAGGGGCTTTGCCTGCATCCGGCAAAGCAGGGTTTTGCTCCCGATGATGCCGTGGCCGAGCCGCTTTACGAGCTGTGCGAGCGCTATAACAAGCCGGTGGTTTTCCATGCTGGTATGTCTTGGGAGCCGGGCGCAGAGCTCTCGCGCAGTAATCCGCTTGTATTTGAGCACACAATCGCAACGCATCCAAATGTGCGTTTTAGTTTGACCCACTTTGGCTGGCCCTGGGTGCGCGAGACCGTGGCGATGCTGCTCAAGTATCCCAACTGCTACACGGACACCTCTATCACTTACATCGATTCGCCCGAGGAGATGATGCAGCGTCTTTTCACGGTCGATATGGGGCCGCTGTGGTATGAGCGCGCGCTATCGCATCAAGTGATGTTCGCCAGCAATACGCCGCGCTTCCGTGCGTTCAAACTCAAACGGGCGCTCGATACCGTGTCCATGCGCGATGATGCGCGAGAAAGGCTCTACTGGGGTAATGCCCTGCGTTTTCTTGAAGGGGATGAGTGAACATGGTGACGCTCGAGACATTGAGCTATCTATCGACTGCTCCGGACCAGTTCATCGATATTACCGAAGACGTGCACGCTGCCATTGAACGCAGCTCGGTGACGAATGGCTTGGCAGCGATTATTTTGTCGCATACGACCTGTGGAATCGTGGTAAACGAGGGGCTGCCCTGCGTGGAGACGGATCTTATGGAGACGCTTGATCGCATCGCCCCGCTAGATGCCCCCTATGCGCATGCACACTTCCTGCCGAGCTATGGAGCCACCGGCAACAACTCCTGTGGGCATATCAAGAGCATGATTTGTGGAAACAGCTGCTTCTTTCCCGTCCAAGATGGCCACATCGTGTGTGGAGGTGCCCAGAACATCTATCTTGCGGAGTTTGACGGTCCGCAGAAGCGAAAAGTGTACGTCGAGGTGCTGGGGGAGTAACGTCCCCGCGATAACCCTATGAAGGAGCACGTCATGTCGTTTCTAACTTCGATGTTCAAGACCGAAAAGCCGGTTATCGGAATGCTGCACCTGCGTTCTCTGCCGGGCGATCCACTGTATTACCCGGGCGGAAGCGTGTCGCAGGTCGTGGAAGCCGCCAAGCGCGATCTCGAAGCGTTGCAACGGGGCGGTGTCGATGGCATTTTGATTACCAATGAGCTCTCGATGCCCTATGAGCAGCACGTTTCTCCCTCAACCCTTGCATCGATGGGCTATGTAATCGGAGCTCTGTCCCATGATTTGTCGACCCCTTGGGGAGCTGAAGCTATTTACGATGGTGATGCCACAATCGAGCTGTGCGCTGCCGTCGATGCGCAGTTCACGCGCTGCAATTTTTGCGGTGCCTGGGCCGGTGATCTCGGGCTGATTAACCGAGATTTCGCTCACACCATGCGTCGCAAGACGGCGCTGCGCCTGGACGACCTCAAGCTTTTTCACTTCATCACGAGCGAGGGGGAGGTTTTTCTCAACGACCGCACGACTGCGGACATTGCCGATTCACTTCTCTTTAATTGCCTTCCAGATGCGATGGTCATCGGCGGTTCGGCTGCCGGTCGTGGTGCTTCGGGCGAGCTTGCCGATGAGGTCCGCGAGCGTGTTGGCGAAGTACCTGTGGTATGTGGCACCGGCTGTCGCGAAAATACCGTGGCTGACGTATTTGCTCACTACGATGGCGCGTTTGTCGGCACGTGTTTAAAGCGCGACGGAAAGCTGGATGCCCCGGTTGATGTTGAGCGGGTAGCTCGTTTTATGGCTGCCGCTCGTACGGTGCGAGGGGAGTAAGCACCTATGACGTTCTATCTGGGTATTGATATTGGAACAAGCGCCTCTAAAGGCGTTTTAATCGATGATCGATGCAACATCGTTTGCCAGGCCTCTTGTGGACACGAGACGGACAACCCGCGTGATGGATGGTACCAGCATGATGCGGAGGCAGTTTGGTGGGGCGATTTTTGCCGCTTGTCGCGCGAGCTGGTGGTGCGATCGGGGGTTAATGCGGCGCAGATTGGATGCGTGGGCCTTTCCGCATTGGGTTGCGACTGCGTACCGGTCGATACCGAGTGCAACGCGCTGGCGCCCGCGATTTTATATGGAGTCGATGCACGTTCGAAGCCGCAGATTGACGAGCTTCTTTCCGAATATGGGTCAGATCGCGCACGCGAGCTTTTCGGGCACGATCCCTGTTCGTCAGATATTGCTCCAAAGATCTTGTGGTTTAAGGAGAATATGCCCGAGGTGCACGAACGTGCCGCGAAGTTCCTGACGGCGTCATCGTTTCTGTGCGCGAAGTTGACGGGGCGTTTTACGGTGGACCGTTATTTGGCGGAGGATTTTCTTCCCCTATACGATCGCTACACTTGGAAGGTTGATGCTCGGGAATGTGCTCGTTTCTGCCGGCCTGACCAGATGGCGGAGGTAATGTCGGCTACCGATATTGCCGGGGTGATTACGCAGCGTGCGGCTGAGGTGACGGGGCTCGTGGCAGGGACACCTATCTTGGTGGGAACGGGCGACTCTGGTGCCGAGGCCATTTCGACGGGTGTATTCCGTCCCGGCGATATGATGGTTCAGTTGGGGAGTACGGCGTATTTCATCTACTTAGCTGATCATATGGTCGATGATGCTCGCCTGTGGCCAGGGACGTTTATCATTCCCGGAACTTACGGGATCTGCGCGGGGACCAATACAGCGGGTGCACTCACATCGTGGCTGCGCCAAGAGCTGTATCGCGACGCCGTAGAGGCCGAGGGCCACGGTGGCCCCGATGCATATTCGGTTATGGCGCATGATGCCGCCGATGTGGCGCCGGGTGCCGATGGGCTCCTGTGTCTGCCGTACTTTGCGGGGGAGCGTACTCCGCTCAACGATCCCGAGGCGCGTGGCGTCTTCTTTGGCCTGACCGGAAGGCATACGCGAGCCCATATGGTTCGCGCCGCCTTGGAAGGCGTCGCGTATACCGTTGCATCCCATGTCGACATTATCGAGCGAGAGCATGGACTGCCAATTGGGCGCATTATGCTTGTCGGAGGTGGAACCAAGAATCCAATTTGGATGCAAGCTATCGCCGACGTATGCGGGCGCGAGGTCTCGGTTACCAAGGTTACGGTGGGCGCATGCTTCGGTGATGCCATTATGGCGGCTCTCGCAGGTGGCGCCTATGCATCATGGGATGAACTCGCCCGAGTCCTTGGCGTTGCGCAAACAATCGTGCCCGATATGACTGCCCACGAGCTATATGCGTCGCGCCGTCATATTTTCGATGAACTGTATGCGCGTAACTGCGATCTTATGCACGATCTGGCGTAGTTTTACAGAACTGCTATTCGATACTGCTCGGGTACAGGAGGATTCAGTAATTTGTGGAGCACGAGGCGCGTGTTCCGCGCTTCCTTGTGACTCGGTGGGCAAAAAATGCAAAATATGAGTACTGTCACTATTTTAGTAACAGCGAAATTAAGCTTTTGAAGCCCTAGCTGAGTGTCTGGGAGCGATAAAAGCCTGGATTATACGGCTTCCGACATGCTAGAACGCCAAGATAATGAACGGCTGTACATTATCTGGGCGTTCTTTTACCGCAAAATAATGCTACCAGCATTGCAACAGTACTCATATTTGGTGTTTTTTGCCCACCGGGGTCAGCGGAAGTCAAATATGAAGCGCGAATTTTCCAAAACGATCGATTCGGCGCTCTCCACGATGCAGTTTTTAAGTTCGGCGATGTGCAGGGAGGCGCTTTTTAGCGATGCGATGAGCTGTCGCGCGCTTGCATCTGCTTGCGGTTCGGCTGGAGCGTCGGTTTCGAGCAGCAGACGGTCGAGTGGAATCTGTCGGGCGTATTCACGACCGCGCTTGGTAGCGAGCATCCGCTCGTTCACGGAAAAATAGCAGCCTGCGTTTCGCGCACGGACGAACTCGTTCGAGGTGCCGCTAAACCAGTGAAAGATGATGGCGGGGGAGTTGGGGCTTAGGGTGAGTAATCCATATGACTCAAGGGCGTCCAGTACGGTTCCTGCCGAACGAACAGCGTGAATTGATATCACGCGCCCGACGAGAGGGTGCTGCACGAGTGCATCGCAGAGCCGGTCAAATGCCTGTATTTGTAGCGGCTCGCTTCCGGCAAAGCGCGCGGAAAAGTCGAGTCCAACCTCGCCAATTAAGCGCTCTTGCGCAGCGACCTCGCAAAGCAGATTGATTTCGGCGGTTCCGCATCGCCCGTCGGCAAGCCACCAGGGATGGAGACCGATTCCGGCAAAGATATTTGAACGGTTGCAAGCGCGCTTCTTGGCGCGCGCAAAGTCGCGCGGATCGACGCCGCAGTCAAATAGGCTCAGGCCCAGCGTCGTCGCCTCATCGGCAACGGCGTCCGGGCGAGCCATTAAATCAAGGTGGCAATGCGCGTCAAATAACTGCGGTGTCATTGCGGCACGCCTTGTTAATCTAGGCGCTGGCCATCGGCGCGCACGCGCTCGGTGCCGCGGCCACCGATCTGGCGGATAACCTCGCCGGCAATCATCTGACCCATGATGGGCGGCATAAAACTGGCAGTTCCCAACTCAGTACGCTCGTGGATGTTGGAAGGGTCGCGGGGCTGGGTCTTAACCGATTCCTCGCAGCTAAACAGTACATGTAGGCTCTTGATTCCGCGCTTCTTGCATTCTTTGCGCATAA
>CAUAGV010000039.1 GCA_958428675.1 uncultured Collinsella sp. | reverse complement strand
TCAATAGGAATCCGTTAGCCATCGCAGACAGGGATTCGAGGTTCTGCCTCGGGTGCGATGACACCGGACGTATACACGGTTCCGGGCGTGTCCATTTTATACACCCGAAACCTTGAGCTCCCGCCTCCCCTATTTGGGAGGCATGAGCTCACTCAACAGCAGCGAGTCTTAGGCCTGGTTGCCAAAGACCTCGATGGTGTCGCCCTCGGCCAGCGTGACGATGGCCTTCTTCCAAGAACGGGTCTTGCCGGCGACATAGCGCACGCGCTTGGTCTTGGGCTTGACCGTCAGGGTGTTCACGCGAACGACCTTGACGCCGAAGATCTCCTCGACAGCGTCCTTGATCTGATACTTGTTAGCATCCTTGGCGACCTCGAACGTGTACTTGTTCAGCTCCATGCCGGAGAAGGAACGCTCGGACACGATCGGACGGATGATGATCTCGTGGGCGGTCATTTATGCAAGCACCTCCCCGAAGTGAGCGGCGATGTCGGCGGGCATCAGCACAGCGTTGTTGTTGACGAGATCGTAGGTGTTGGCCTCGTCGGCAGTGATGATGAACGTCTTGGGAATGTTGCGGAACGACAGGTAGGCGTTGACGTCCTCATCGCGAACGATGATGGTCAGACGCTTGCCCTCAAGGCCGAGAGCCTTGAGCATGGCGACGGCAGCCTTGGTGGAAGGCTTCTCGAAGCCGTAGTCGTCGACGAGCACGAGCTCGCCATCGGCCAGCTTGGCGGACAGCGCGGAGCGCATAGCCAGCTTGACCTCCTTGTTGTTCATACGCTTAGCGTAGGAACGGGGCTTGGGGGCGAAGACAACGCCACCGTGACGCCACTGGGCAGCACGGATGGAACCCTGGCGGGCACGGCCGGTGCCCTTCTGACGCCAAGGCTTCTTGCCGCCACCGGAAACCTCAGAGCGACCCTTAGCAGACTGGGTGCCCTGACGCCAAGAGGCCATCTGGCACTTGACGATGTGGTGCATAACGTGGATGTTCGGCTCGATGCCGTACACCTCAGCGGCGAGCTCGGCCTCGGCGACCTTCTTGCCCTCGCTGTTCTTTACTTCAAACTTTGCCATTTAAGTGTTCTCCTTGGTATGACGCTGGGCTAAATGGGCTGGGCCCTTAGGCCATACGGATGGCGACGAGACCATTCTTGGCACCCGGGACAGCGCCCTTGACCAAGATGAGGTTCTGCTCGGCATCGATGCGGACAACGGAAAGGTTCTTGACGGTAACGCGCTCGTTACCCATGTGACCGGCCATCTTGACGCCCTTGAGGACGCGCGCAGGATAGGCGCACTGACCGATAGAACCGGGGTGACGCTGGAAGTGAGAACCATGCGTCATAGGACCGCGGCGCTGACCCCAGCGCTTGATGCGACCCTGGAAGCCCTTACCCTTGGAGGTACCGATGACGTCGACCTTCTCGACATCAGCGAAATCAGCGACGGTGACGACCTCGCCGACCTTGTGCTCCTCGCCGTTCTCGACGCGGACCTCACGAAGGAAGCGGACAGGCTCGACGCCAGCCTTGGCGAAGTGACCAGCCATGGGCTTGTTCACGTTCTTGGCCTTGATGTCGCCGAAACCGATCTGGACGGCGTCATAGCCGTCGGTTGCCTGAGTTTTAACCTGCGAGACAGCGCAGGGGCCAGCCTGGATGACCGTGACGGGAACGACGTTGTCGTCCTCGTCCCAAACCTGGGTCATGCCAATCTTGCGGCCGAGAATCATGCTGATCAAGATATGATCCCAACTCTCGCGTGGTCTTGGGACAATGCGTACACCACCGAGCGTACGCCCCTAGAGGACCACTACTTACACGACGTGCTCCCCAGCCTTGTATTTCGCCCGGACTACCTGACAACCCTATTAAGCAGGCATTTTGTCCAGCCAGAATACTCCCCTGGTTACACACAGCTGTTTAGTATACACGGCTGCGGGCGTATCCATCGAGATTCATATTTCACTCACATTGTTTACGCAGGTAAAGTGCGTGGCACGTTCCCAGTGTGCGGCGGAGGGGGCGGGCCTGAGACATATTAAGGTTGCTGCTCTACAGTCCTGCTCACGACGGAGAGCACATTAAGTGCTCTCCTGTTCGTGCGGAACTCGCGAAAACCTTAATATGTCTCAGGCCCGCCCCCTCCGCCGCACACTGGGAACGTCACATTGATGTCTACTAAACCTTGCTCGCTCAGCTAATTACTTTGTTGGGGGTCCACTATTTGCTGGAGAGTGAACTTGCATTGGAGCCTGTCGCCCTTTCCTTGCAAATCTTCCTCGTCAAAATCGAAGATCATGATGGCGCAGTTGGGGAGTTTTGTTGGGAGCTCGTAACCCTCTGGGGCTGCTGCCTTGATGAATTGGCGGCTGGCGCTGCCGTGGCTTACTGCTAGAAGGGTTTCGATACCATCGGCGCCCATGATATTGGTGAGGGTGTCTACCATGCGCTCTTGCAGCGCCTGGCTTCCTTCTCCTCCGAATGGGATTAAGTCCTCGCCGGGATCCCAGACGTCGGTGGGAAGGGCATCGTGGGGGCCCTCTTCGAAGGTGCCGTAGCTGCGCTCGATGATGCCTTCGCAGGGCTCGACTGCTGCATCCGGGCCGAGGAGTTCGGTTGCGACGAGCTGAGCCGTGTCCATGGCTCGGCCTAAGGGCGAAGAGACCACTTTATCGGGGACGACGTTGTGGGCTTTGAGCCACGCGGCTGCCATCCCGGCTTGCTGACGGCCCAGATCGGTCAGCGGTGAATCGCAGCGGCCCTGGACCAGCTTTTTGACGTTGAACTCCGTCTGACCGTGGCGGAGTAGATACAGCTTCTTCATGCTCTCCCCTTCTGCATAACCTGCTTTGCCGGCACAGCCTTACTCGTGGGTATGCCCTACGTAGTCTTCGTCGATCGTAATCTTGGCAATCGACTTGGGATATTCCGATTCGACCCGTTGTGCCAGCGTGCGCTTTAGGTCCTCGGCGCTCATCGCCAAATCCGAGGGTCGCACGCAGTCAAAAATCACATTGGTGTGCGTGGGGCCCGGTACGCAACGCAAGTCGTGGATCGAGAGGCGGCTATCAATCTCCTGAGCCATGGCGTTGATGCGCAGACGCATGCTCGCCACCTTTGGATCGTCGGTCACGATGGGTCGTAATGGAGCGTGACGATCATACCGTCTTCGTTCCTAAACGACTGCTCGATGTTATCGAGCGTGTCGTGACTTTCCAGCGGGCTGGCCTCAGCCGCCATCTCGGCGTGGGCACTTGCGAACTTTCTGCCTGGGCCGTAGTCGTGAACCATCAAATCGTGAACGCCCAAAACGCCGGGGTAGCTCATGATTTTGTCTCGAATGTGCTTGACCAGCTTAGGATCGGGCGCCTGGCCCAAAAGCGGGCTCACCGTATCCTGGATGAGCTCAAAACCACTCCAGCCAATATAGGCGCCAACGGCAAGGCCGACCCATGCATCTAGATTGATATGCGTCACCTGCGAAACAATCGCGCACGCCAACACGGCGCCCGTGGCTAGAACATCGTTCTTGGAATCCTGCGCGGTCGCATGCAGCGTCTCGGACTCAATGCGATCGCCGAGTTTTTGGTTGAGGGCCGCCATCCAAAGCTTTACGACCATCGAAAGCGCAAGGACTGCCACCAGGGCAAGCGAGAACTCGACAGGTTCGGGGTGGATGACGCGCTCAACCGAGGACTTGATAAGCTCAAGGCCGATCAGTAGCACGAGCGCCGCCACGACCAGACCCGAGAGATACTCGTAGCGGCCATGGCCGTAAGGATGCTCGGGGTCTGCCGGCTTGCCCGCCAGCTTAAAGCCAAGCACGCTCACGATGTTCGAGCTGGCATCAGACAGGTTGTTCATAGCGTCCGCCACGATTGAAACGGATCCCGACAGCACGCCAATTGCACCCTTCGCAGCGCATAGTGCCACATTGGCGAGAATACACACCATGCCCGTCAACGTTCCCACGCGTGCACGGTCGCCCTGCGCACGACGAACAATCCACTCGACCATCTGCATCCGCCCCCACGGTACTACCTATATATCTATTGCTCAAACGGATTGTAGTGTAGCCACTTTGTCCACCAGATACAAAAAGGCCGCAACCCACACGGGCCACGGCCTTGGAATGCGACATGCGGGACCGTCCCTTTGTCGCACAGGTTTATGCGCTTGCCTCGGCCACGCTCTTCGAGGTTTCGGGCAAATCGGCTCCGTCCCCCGTCACCTGCTCCTTCGCCGGCACCACGCCAAAACAGCAGCTCAGCGCCGCAGACACCGCAAATGCTGCGCCGCCGGCAGCGCAGCACCACAGCAGATTCGAGATGCCGCCCGTGGCAAAGCCAATGACCATAAGAACATTCGTCATACCGATGGTATAAGCCTTAACGTGGCCTACGGCCGCAACAAGGCCTCCGACGGCGCCGCCAACGGCCATGCACGTCAGACACCTGCCATATTTAAAGCCGCATCCGTACAGCGCTGGCTCGCTTACGCCGCCAAGAATACCCGAGATTGAATAGCCCAGCATGAGCGCCTTCTCGTCCTTATCCGCAACGCGGAGCGACGCGCCAAAGGGCATACCCCAAACGGCGAACGTTGCCATCGTCGCGGCGATCAGGATGCACGAATCCGTTCCCACACTCATAAACTGCGCATAGGCGAGCGATAGGACAACGTTGCTGACACCCGCGATCTTAAGAAACTCCCAGCCCGCGGCAAGCCCCATGAGCGTGAGCAGCGACACGATGCCACCGGAATTGCCAAGCATAAACATAAGCTGTCCCAACAGCATGCCCAGATAGCTGCCTGCCGGCGCCGTAACACACAGCGACACCGGAACCATGACAAGCATGGTTGCAAACGGTACAAAAGAAAACGCCACAGCCTGAGGGATAGTGCGCTTAAAGAAACGCTCCACCTGCCATAGCACGGGCACCGAGATGAGAACCGGAATAACAGTCGTCGTGTAATCGTTGACCGGCGCGGGAACCAGACCATACACGAAAGTCATCGATGCCCCCGTCGTCGATGCGACATCAACGAGCTTAAGCAGATCGGGCACAATCAATACGCCGCCCAGCATCATGCCCAGCTGCTCCGAGCAACCGAGCTGGCGGGCAGCGGCCCAACCAAGATAGATGGGCAAAAAGTAATAGCCAGCGTTATACAGCCAGCTGTAAAACAGGCGATAGATTTCGGAATCGGCAGGCCATAGACCAAGCATGCCTTCGCCCATAATGACGGCAACGGTGCGGAACAGCGCCGCGCAGACAATAAAGGGCAGCGCCGACATCATGCTTTTGGACAGATAGTCCACCACGGCCATGGCGTTTGATGAAGCCGTCGTTGTAAACGAGGTGTTAAAAACTTGTGGCATGGAACGCCTTTCCCAATGTGACATGCGGACTGTCCCTTTGTCACACCGTGCGGTACTGACCGATTGCGCGGTACTTTTCGTAGCGGAGGTTTGTGAGGGTCGCGTCGTCGAGCTGCCCAAGCGTATCGAAGGCATCAAATGCCGAGGATATGACGGCGCCGGCGATCTCCTCATGCGACAGGCCCCTATCGTCAACGATGCCGTCGATGATGCCGAGCGCCAGCAGATCGGGAGCCGTGAGCTTAAGCGCCTCGGCGGCCTCATTCGCGCGCTCGGTATCCTTCCACAGGATCGACGCACAGGCCTCGGGGCTCACGACCGAATAGGCCGAGCTCGAGAGCATCAGGATGCGGTCGGCCACGGACAGCGCCAGCGCGCCACCAGAGCCGCCCTCGCCTGTCACCACCGAGACAATCGGCGTCTTAAGGCCGCTCATCTCCATGAGATTCTGGGCAATCGCCTCGCCCTGGCCGCGTTCCTCGGCACCGATGCCGCAAAACGCGCCCGAAGTATCAACCAGGCACAGAACCGGCCGGCCAAATTTCTCGGCTTGGTGCATCAGGCGACGTGCCTTGCGGTAGCCCTCGGGATGTGCCATACCAAAGTTGCGACGCATGCGCTCTTTGGTCGTGGTACCGCGCTCGATGGCGATAACCGTCACGGGCCGTCCGTCCTTCCAGCCAATGCCAGCCACCACGGCGGCGTCGTCGCCAAAGTAACGGTCGCCGTGCAGCTCCACAAATCCATCCAGGCCCAGCGAGATCATCTCACCCGCCGTGGCGCGATCTGCCGAGCGGGTCTGCTTGACAATCTCGAGCGCGGTTTTTGGTGCCGTCGAGCGCTTAAACAAGTGTCCCAGCTTTTTGCCGCGGCGACCCGCATGCACGATCTCATGCGGTGCCCCCAGGCCGGGCGCGTGCCCTTCGTGCAGCGCCAGCAGCTCGCCTACCGTGAGCGCAATCTCGCCACGCGGAACAACGGAATCGCAAAAGCCGTGCTCCAGCAAAAACTCGGAGCGCTGGAATCCCTTGGGCAGGCGCTTGTGCATGTTCTGCTCGATCACGCGCGGGCCGGCAAATGCCGTCAGGGCATCGGGCTCGGCCAGGATAATGTCGCCCTCCATGGCAAAGCTCGCGGTTACGCCTCCGGTCGTGGGGTCGGTGAGTACCGTGATATACAGGCCGCCCGCCTCGCCGTGGCGCCTAACCGCCGCAGAAATCTTGGCCATCTGCATAAGCGATGTCACGCCCTCTTGCATGCGCGCACCGCCCGAAACGGTAAAGCCGACAACCGGCAATCCCATCTCGGTCGCACGCTCAAATGTGCGACAGATCTTCTCGCCCACCACGGAACCCATCGAGCCCATCATAAAGTTGGCGTCCATAAAGAAGAGCGCTGTATCGCAACCGCAGATTTTGCCCCTGCCGCACACAACGGCATCGCGCTCGCCCGAACGCTCACTCACGCTCTTGAGCTTGTCGGCATAGCCGGGAAACGAGAGGAAGTCCTCCGACACCAGATTGGTATCCCATTCCTCAAACGTGCCCGCGTCGACCGTCATGCGCATGCGCGCGCGACCGCTCACGCGAAAGTGTTTGCCGCAACGAGGGCAGACCTCGAGGTTGTCGTGCAGGCGTGTCTCATCGATCACACGGCGGCACTCCGGGCACTTGATAAACACGTGGCGCGCGGGAAACTCGGCGCACGACTCGGTTATCGGCCCCTCAAGGACGTTGACCGTCTTCGCTTTTCTATTCATCAGCATAGAGATGCCCCATCAGATCGGTGTGATACATGCCCGACAAAAACTCGTCGTTTGCCAGCACGTCGAGCTGAAGCTCGCTATTTTCGCTTACGCCCTCAATCACGAGCTCGCCCAGGGCCGAGCGCATCTTGCGAATGGCGCCGTCACGCGTGGGCGCACACACGATGAGCTTGCCGAGCATGGAGTCGTAGTACGGCGGAACGTTCGCACCGGCAAACATGGCGGAATCCCAACGCACGCGCGGGCCACCCGGCACACGTAACGCGGTGACCGTTCCGCACGACGGCAGAAAGTCCGGCGTTTCGGCATTGATGCGGCACTCCATGGCGTGGTTGCGCACCGGTACGTCCTCTTGCTCAAAGGGCAGAGGCTGGCCGGCTGCCACGCGCAGCTGCCACTTGACCAAGTCGGTATCGGTCACAAACTCCGTAACCGGATGCTCCACCTGCAAGCGCGTGTTCATTTCCATAAAGTAGAAATTGCCGTCATCTGAGTACAAAAACTCGATGGTGCCGGCGCCCTCATAGCCAACGGCACGAGCCAGGTCGCGCGCGGCCTTGTGCATGCGCGCGCGAATATCATCGCGTCCGTCGAGGCATGGCGCGGGGCTCTCCTCGATCAGCTTTTGGTTGCGGCGCTGCACCGAGCACTCGCGCTCGCCGAGCGAAAACACATGGCCCTGCTTATCGGCCATAATCTGCACCTCGACATGGTGCGCCGGCGCGACGAACTTCTCCATGTAGCACTCGCCGTCGCCAAAAACAGCCTCGCCCTCGGCACGCGCCTCGATGAACGCCTTTGCCGCATCTTCCACGCACTCGACCTTGCGAATGCCGCGGCCGCCTCCACCCGCGCGCGCCTTGATGAGCACGGGGCAGCCGATGCGCTCAGCCTCGGCCGTTGCCTCCTCGGGGCTTTTGAGCAAATCGCAGCCCGGCACGATGGGCACGCCCGCCGCGGCAGCCGTTCGACGCGCGGCGTCCTTGTCGCCCATGCTGTCGATGACCTCGGCCGAGGGACCGACAAACGCCAGACCGTACTTGTCGCAGTCGCGCACGAAGCTCGCCTTCTCGGAGAAAAAGCCATAGCCGGGATGAATTGCCTTAGCTCCCGACTTTACGGCACAGGTGAGCACGGCATCGTCGTTGAGGTAGCTCTCGGCAAGACGCGGGCCGCCGATGCAATACGCCTCGTCGGCAAGCTGCACGTGCAGCGCGTCCGCATCGGCCGTGGAATAAACGGCGACGGTCTTGATGCCCATATCGCGGCACGCGCGGATAACACGGACCGCGACTTCGCCGCGGTTGGCGATGAGCACTTTGTCGAACATGAAGCCTTCCTTAACTTTCGTGCATGAGTGCAAAGGACATATCGGCGCGGCAGCAAACCTCACCGTTGACGCTCGCAGTACCCGTCGCAAAGCGGAACGGCCCGTGCGCACGCGTGATGGAGCACACCAGATCCACCGTGTCGCCCGGGCGCACCGGACGCTTAAAGCGCACCTTGTCCAGACTCGTGTAGAACGGCGTCGCGCCGTGCGCCTCCTCATCGCCCATCAGCAGCACGCAGCAGTTCTGGGCGAGCATCTCGCACTGAATCACGCCGGGGACGACCGGGTTTCCCGGAAAATGCCCCTGCAAAAAGTACTCGTCGCCCGTAATCGTGATCTTGCCGTGGGCCTCGTCGCCCACCAGCTCGGCTTCGTCGAGCAAAAGCATCGGCTCGCGATGCGGCAACAGCCTCTTGAGCTCTTCTTTGTTCATGGATATCACCTATCCGATCCTCATGAGGCAGCTGCCAAACTCCACGAGGTCGCCGTCGGCCACGCAGATCTCGAGCACCTCGCCATCCGCCTCCGCCGTCACCTCGTTGAGAACCTTCATGGCCTCGATGATGCAGAGGGTCTCGCCGGCCTTGACCTTGGAGCCCACGTGCACAAACGGCTCGTCGCCCGGCGCCGGGGCAGCATAGAAAACGCCGACCATGGGAGCGGTTACCTCGGTGCCCTTGATCTCCGGTGCGGCGGCAGGCGCTTGCGCGGCGGGCTCCGGTGCGGCGGCAGGCATGGCGACAGGAGCCACCGCCGGAGCGGTCACGGCACCCGGCATGGGCATGGGCACGGCAACCGGCTGTGCGGCGCTCACACGCTCGAGTTCGACCGCGGTGCCATCGGGCTCCTCAACGCGTACGCGCGTGAGGCCGCGGTCCTCCATAACATCGGCTATCTCGGCAAGTCTTTTGGAATCCATGCTCTAGCTCCTTGCATATCTACGCAGCGCGATGGCGGCGTTGTGCCCGCCAAAGCCCAGGTTGGTCGAAAGCGCCCAGGTAAGGTCGGCGCGAACCGCGCGATTAGGCGTGTAATCAAGATCGCAGGCGGGATCGGGCGTGTGGTAGTTAATGGTCGGGGGCACCACGCCCTGCTCGAGCGCCATGGCGCAGGCCATGACCTCGATGGCACCCGTGGCGCCGATCATATGGCCGGTCATCGACTTGGTCGACGAGACGTGTGCGGCGCGCGCCGCATCCTCGCCGAGCGCCCGCTTAATGCCCGCTGTCTCAGACGAATCGTTGAGTTTAGTCGAGGTACCGTGGGCGTTGATGTAGAGGCCCTCGGAAGGCTTGACGTCGCCCTCGGCCACCGCCAGCGATATCGCGCGGGCAATGCCGGCAGCCTCGGGATCGGGACTCGTGATGTGATAAGCATCATCGGTGTTGCCGTAGCCCACGACCTCGGCATAAATGTGCGCACCGCGCGCCTGCGCATGTTCCATGCTCTCGAGTACCAGCACGCAGGCGCCCTCGCCCATCACAAAGCCGTCGCGGTCTGCATCAAACGGGCGGCAAGCCGTCGCAGGATCGGGGTTGGTGGTCAATGCGCGGCAGGACGTAAAGCCCGCAACGGCATCGGGGATAATGGCCGCCTCGGCGCCGCCCGCGAGGATCGCGTCGGCATAGCCGTGCTTGATGGCGCGGAACGCCTCGCCCACCGCATGGGCCGAGGTTGCGCAAGCAGTCACGACTGGCAGGGTCGGTCCCTTTGCCTTGTGGCGGATCGCGATATTGCCCGAAGCCATGTTGGGGATCATCATCGCGATCATGTAGGGGGATGCGCGGCGGGGCCCACGGTCGGCAATCGTGTGGACGTTGTCGACGAGCGTCTGCATGCCGCCCACGCCCGACCCCACGTAGACGCCCAGGCGCTCGCGATCGATGGCGCCTTCGACATCAAAGCCCGCATCGTGCATGGCCTCGTCCGACGCCGCCAGTGCAAACTGAACGCAGGGGTCCAGGTGCTTGGCATCGTGCTTGCCAAAGTAGTCGTTGCCGTCAAAGCCCTTGACCTCGGCCGCCACCTTGACGGCAAACGCATCCGTATCGAAGTGCGTAATCGGGCCGATGCCGCACGTGCCGGCACACATGGCCGCCCAGGTGGCAAGCGCGGTGTTGCCGAGCGGCGAAACGGCACCGATGCCGGTGATTGCAACTCTCTGTTCCATCATGGTCTCCTCATCCAAGCCGTTCTTCGGCCCTGGTTTCTACATCGCCATTCCGCCATCGACGCGCACGACCTCGCCCGTAATGTAGGCAGCCGCATCGCTCGCCAAAAAGCGCACCACGCCGGCCACTTCCTCGGGACGTGCCATGCGCTTAAGGGGAATCTGTTCCTCGGTTGCCGTACGCACCTTCTCCGAGAGCTTTGCCGTCATATCTGTCTCGACAAACCCGGGGGCGACCGCGTTCGCTCGTACGCCACGAGGCGCAAGCTCGCGCGCCACCGCCTTGGTAAGCCCTATCACGCCCGCCTTGGAAGCAGCGTAGTTGGCTTGCCCGGCATTGCCCATCAGGCCCACGACCGAGCTCATGTTGACGACGCAACCGCCGCGCTGGCGCATAAAGGTCTTGGTGAGCGCGCGCGTCATATTGAATGTTCCCTTGAGATTGACATCGAGCACGCGATCGAATGCGTCATCGCCCATGCGCATGAGCAGGCCATCGCGGGTGATGCCGGCGTTGTTGACGAGCGCCCAGATTGAGCCGAAGTCGCTCAGGACCGCCTCCACGCATGCGCTGACGGCATCGGGGTCGGCCACGTCGCATTGATATGCGCGCGCCGTGGCGCCAGCCGCCTCGCAGGCTTTGCACGTCTCGCGCGCCGCATCGACGCTGCCGGCATAGACGACGGCGATATCGTAGCCATCCTCCACCAAGCCCACGGCACAAGCACGGCCGATACCCCGCGAGCCGCCCGTGACCAGTGCCACGCGACGTGAGTCGTTGCGCTCGAGCGCGCCGTTGTTCAAGTTGCCCATGTCATTCCTTTCGGGTTACAGCCCTGTGGACTATGCGAGCTCGTCGGCAATAGCTGCGACCTGCTCGGCCGTTTCGCACGAATACACGCGAACGTCGCTCAGCGTACGCTTGACCAGGCCCGACAGCGTTTTGCCAGGGCCGACCTCAATAAACGTGTCGATGCCCTGATTCTGCAGAGTATGCAGCGTGTCGACCCAACGAACGACATGACTCACCTGATTGGCCAAGACATCCGATGCCGCTCGCGGGTCCGCCGGATAGGGCGCCGCTGTTATATTTGCCATAACAGGAATGAGCAACGGGGACGGCGCGTGACCGGCCTCGATATATGCAGCAAGGCCACAGGTCGCCT
>CAUAGV010000038.1 GCA_958428675.1 uncultured Collinsella sp. | reverse complement strand
TCCAAGGTCGGCATGAAGTTTGTCCAGTTTGGACCTAAGGGCCACCAGATTCCCGACGGCGGTCTGCACGTTGGCACCGTCGAGGAGCGCGCCGAGTTCGGCAAGCAGATGATGGCCATCGCCGAGGAGAACTGCAAGGTCTCCGGTGGCTCCATCGTCATCTCTGACGACATCGAGTGCATCAAGGGCGCCGACTTCATCTACACCGACGTGTGGTATGGCCTGTACGACGAGGAGGTCTCGGGCGAGAACTACATGGACGTGTTCTATCCCAAGTATCAGGTCACCATGGACATGATGAACTTCGCCGGCGCAGGCTCCAAGTTCATGCACTGCCTGCCGGCCACCCGCAACGAGGAAGTCGTCGACGAGGTCATGGACGATCCCGAGCGCTCCCTGTGCTGGGTCGAGGCCGAGAACCGCAAGCACTCCATCCGTGCTCTCCTTGCCGCTCTGGGCAAGCGCACCCCGCTCAACGACGAGGGCGTCGAGTACTCCGCCAAGGCTGAGCTCCACGCCGCTCTCGAGGCTCTCGAGCAGCTCTAAGCCTCAAGGCTTCTAAAAGCACGTTTGCGGGCGGCGGATGCTCGTCTCCTGTCGCCCGCTCACCGAGGCCCAAGCAATTGCCTTAATACCTTAGGTCTCGGATCTGTCCAAGACTGAGCGAAGGAGCTCATCATGAGCGACGGAAAGAAAAAGCTTTCCTTCTTGACGGTCATTTCGACCATCATCTGCGTCGTCTTCGTTTGCGAGGCCGCCGCTCCTGCTGCTGCCATTGGCAACCAGCAGTTCTTCTGGTGGATCTTCCTGATCCTGACCTTCCTGCTCCCTTACGGCATGGTTGTCGCCGAGCTCGGCACCACCTATGACGGCGAGGGCGGCATTTACGACTGGGTGCGCGATGGCCTGGGCGACAAGTGGGGCGCCCGCATTTCGTACTACTACTGGGTTAACTACCCGCTGTGGATCGCCTCGCTGGCCACCATGTTCCCCGATATTCTGGGCATGGTCTTTGGCGTCGAGTTCAATCTGATCGCCAAGATGGGTATCGATCTTGCCTTCGTGTGGATCGTCTACCTCATGGGCCGCTCCAAGGCGGCTGACTCCGAGTGGGTCCTTAACGGTGGCGCCATCATCAAGGTCGCCGTTGCCGTTATCGTCGGCGCTCTGGGCATTTGGTATGCCATGGAGAACGGTTTTGCGAACGACATGTCCGCTGCCACCTTCCTGCCCGAGCTCACCAACACCAACGCTCTCGGCTACCTGTCGATCATCATCTTTAACTTCATGGGCTTTGAGGTTATCTGCACCATGACCGACGACATGGCCGATCCCGCTCGCGATATCCCCAAGGCCATCATCGTCGGTGGCCTGTCCATCGCCGTGATCTACCTGTTCGCCGGCTTCGGCATCGGCGCCGCCGTGCCGGCCGACTCCATCGATCCCGACTACGGCATGATCGTCGCAGTCCAGACCATGGTGGGCGACTCCATGATCTTTAAGATCATCTGCATCGCCTTCCTGATCACCCTGTTCGCCAACATGGCTGCCTGGTCCTTCGGCGTTAACTCCGTTGCTCGCTACGCTGCCGAGCACGGCAACATGCCCAAGGTCTTCGCCTCGATGATCTCGGATGACGACATGCCCAACGGCGCCAACCTGGTCAACGCCGTCGTTGCCTCCCTGGTGCTGTGCCTGCAGCTCGTTCCCATCGACGCCATCTCCAACGGTGTCTTCTGGATGCTCTTCGGCACCTCCGTCGTCTTCCTGCTGCTGACCTACATCCCGATGTTCCCGGCGTTCCTCAACCTTCGTAAGAACGATCCCAACCGCGAGCGTATCTTCACGTTCCCGTTTAAGGGCGCCATGATGAAGGTCATGCTGGCCATCCCCTGCATCGAGCTGGTCCTGGCCATCGTTGCAACGCTGGTGCCGTTCTCCGCCGCCGAGATTGGCGACAAGCTCCCGATGATCGTTATCTTCATCGTGCTCGTGCTCATCGGCGAGGTCGTCCGCGTCGTCAGCGCTAAGGGCCGCAAGGAAGAGTACAAGGGTCTGACCCCTGAGCTCGCAGCCCAGCGTCTCGCTGAGGAGGCCGCCGAGGCCGAGGAGGAGTAGAGCACCCGGTTCTGGGGCTCCAACCCTCCTCGCGTACCAACGTGCGCTTCGTCGGGCTTGTCGCTCCCGATTCCGGGCACTCTAGCCTCTTCGGAGGCGTGCCCAAGCGACAGGTTTGCTAACCATTCCCCGGGGTGGGTGTGAGCGATAGCTCCGGTAACCACCGCCCACCCCAATCTCTCTTCCGTATCCTTCGTGCGTTTTGTCTCCGCGCACTTGGTTACGTCGTCGCTTGCCGGTGCGACTCCGTGAAAACCGGCACCGGGCGCCCCGACCTTTGCCGGGGAACGGGCGCCTACCATCTCTTGGTTTTAGGCTGCGGGTAACCCGCCCGCAGCAAGCGATCGTTCGATTTGGAGGAAATCTTATGCGTACGATCACCGAGTCCGAGTCCACCCCCAAGGCCGACGGCTTCTTCATGCCCGCCGAGTTCGCCCCGCAGGATCGCGTGTGGATGGGCTGGCCCCACCGCACCGACACCTGGGCCCACGGCGCCAAGCCGGCCCAGAAGCAGTATGCCGCCATCGCCCGCGCCATCTCCGAGTTCACCCCGGTCTATATGTGCGCCAACCAGGTCGACTACGCCAACTGCAAGGCCGTCTTCGAGAACGACGAGAACGTCACCGTCATCGAGATGACCACCGACGACGCCTGGTTCCGCGACACCGCCGCCACCTACGTCATCAACGGCAAGGGCGAGAAGCGCGCCAACCACTGGCACTTCAACGCCTACGGCGGCCTCGTCGACGGCCTGTACTTCCCGTGGGACAAGGACGAGCAGATCGCCCTCAAGATGGCTGAGCTCTCCGGCTGCCGCCGCTATCGTCCCGATGACATGATCCTCGAGGGCGGCTCCATCACCGTCGACGGCGAGGGCACCCTTGTCGTGACCGACCAGTGCCTGCTTTCCCCGGGCCGCACCTGCTCTGCGGTGCTCGAGGAGGAAGAGGATCCCGAGTCCATCTGGCCCAAGTTCAAGAAGAAGTTTGAGCCCTGGAGCGAGGAGCTTCGCGCCTACATGGACGAGCACCTCAAGGATTACCTGGGTGTCGAGAAGGTCATCTGGGTCAAGGAGGGCATCGACCCCGAGGAGACCAACGGCCACATCGACGACGTCGCCACGTTCATCGCTCCGGGCGTCATGGCCTGCATCTGGACCGACGATCCCGAGTATCCGTTCTACGAGCAGTGCCACGCCGCCTACGAGACCCTCTCCAACGCCGTTGACGCCAAGGGCCGCAAGATGAAGGTCTACAAGCTCTGCATGCCCGTGAACCCGCTGTTCATGGACCAGGCCTCCTGCGACACCATCGATGCCGACGAGAACGCCGAGCCGCGCGTCCCCGACGAGCCGCTGATCGCCTCTTACATGAACTACCTGGTCACCAACCACGGCGTTATCGTCCCGCAGTACGGCGACGAGAACGACCAGCTGGCCGTTGACACGCTCCAGAAGATCTACGACGAGGTCTGGGGCGAGGGCGTCTACAAGTGCGTCGGCGTTCAGTCCGAGCAGGTCGTCTTCGGCGGCGGCAATATTCACTGCATTACGCAGCAGGAGCCGTCCGCGTAACTGTCTGTCTTCCCGAGGCACGGCACCTTGCCCTTCAATCGTCGGGCATGACCTTAAGGTCTATGCCCTCCTCTTTCAGGGCAATCTGCCGCACCTCGGAAACCCAGCCAATCACGCCGACGCTTAATCGTCTGGCTTTCCGAGCCGTGATGCTTCGGGAGCCCAGCCGATCAATCGGACAGTCGGTGAATCGCACCGTGACCATCTCGGGGCATTGATGGTTGATTTGCTTGATGTCTTGGTCGGCTGGGTTTTTCTTTGGGCACTCCGTTGCCTCCACTTCGGAGTGCCCGCCTCTTTGATTGAGTATGCGTCTGATCTGGGATTTATTGCGGGTTAGGCCAATTGTTCGCTTGAATATCCCAGGTCAGACGCGTATTCAATTGCTGATAGTTTCCGGTTGCGAGCGCGACCGTTTTGATCGGAGTATCTATGTACCAGCGTATCGTTATCTACACGCGCCTGTTCCGCGAGCGTTGGTCCAACAATTGCATCCTCTCTTCTCTTTGGGATGGCACCTGCACCGGTGACGCGGCCTGCAACCCTACCTTGGGCTGCGCCTTCGGTACAGATGCCATCCTTTTTGCTGTAGGGGGAGCGTGCCGTGGCAGGTAAAAAGTTCTCCCTGTTCGAGGTCATCCTTTCGGTTATCTGCGTCGTGTTTACCATCGAGGCGGCGGCTCCGGCGTCCGCCATGGGTAACGTGCAGTTCTTCTGGTGGATCTTCCTTATCGCTACGTTTTTGCTTCCCTATGGCCTGGTAGTTGCCGAGCTGGGTACGGCGTTCGATTCCGAGGGCGGCCTGTACGATTGGGTTCGCCTTGGCCTGGGCGACCGTTGGGGTGCCCGCTGCTCCTGGTGCTACTGGGTCAACTTTCCACTGTGGGTGGCAAGCATCGCCTGTATGTTTCCCAGTGTCATCAATGCGGTATGGGGTGTCGAGTTTTCGCTCGGGGTCCGAATCGCCATCGAGCTTGCCTTTGTGTGGGGCGTCACGGTCATGGCGATGCAGCCAGTGGCCGAGGCGGATTGGGTCATGGATGGCGGCGCCGTCATCAAGGTGCTCATTACCGCCGTGGTGGGAATCGTCGGTATCTGGTTTGCCTGCAATAACGGCTTTGCCAACGACATGTCGCTTAAGACCTTCATTCCAGATTTGGGCGATACCAATTCGTTGACGTACCTATCGATCATCTTGTTCAACTTTATGGGCTTCGAAGTGGTCGCGACCTTTGCCAGTACGATGAAAAACCCGTCGCGTGATATCCCCAAGGCGGTTATCGCCGGCGGCGTTGCCATTGCGGCCATTTACATCATCTGTGGCGTTGGCATTGGGGCCGCGGTCCCCACCGAGCAGCTTTCGCTCGATTCGGGCATTGTGGACGCGGTCGGCGCCATGGTGGGGCGCAGCCACCCGCTGACAATGATCGTGGGCATGACCTTTTTGGTAACGCTGTTTGCCAACATGATCTGTTGGAGCTTTGGCGTCAACAACGTGGCGAGCTATGCCGCGCGCCATGGCAACATGCCGCGTCCCTTTGCGCTGGTGTCCAAGAAGACCGGCATGCCCAACGGCTCGGCACTCATTAACGGTTGTTTTGCCAGCTTGGTGCTGCTACTTCAGATTCCGCTGGGCGAAGGTTCCGACGTCTTTTGGGTCTTCTTCTCGATGAACGTCGTCTTTCTGCTCATGAGCTATATCCCGATGTTCCCGGCGTTTTGGCGCCTGCGTAAATACGACGACCGCCCGCGTGTGTTTCGCGCGCCCTTCGAGGGCAAGGTGCTTGCGGTAGCGCTTGCGGTGCCGGTGGTAGAACTTGTGCTTTCGATTGTTGCGACAATCGTGCCGCTTAACAGCTCGCCCGCCGAGATGTCAAAGTTGCCGATCCTCTTGGGTGTGGTGATCGGCGTGTTGCTGGGCGAGGTTTCGCGCCTCATATCGCGCCGCGGCCGCAGTGTCGATAATCCAGGCGTCGGTGCAAGGGAGTCAGGTTACTTTGCATCAAAATAGTAGCGCCGCGAGTTGCGCGGCGCTTGATGCATCTTGGATTACTGTTCGCGGTGCTCGGGATCAGAAGCGAGCTTAGGCGCAAAGTAGGGGACGTGGCCCAGGTAGGGGCAGCTGTCCGAACGCGCCTCAACGGCGCAGGGGACATCGCCGTAGGTCATGGAAGAACCGAGTCGGGTGATGGCCTTGGCGGCGGGCGCGACGAGCATCTTGAGCGGAGCGATCGGTGTCATGGCATCTCCTTTCATCGGTGAGACACAGCTTGTTTATCTAAACGATACAGTACGTTTAATCGGTGAGTCTAATCTTGCGGCAAAGAATCTGTCAACATCCTCACAGCATCTAGACAGGGGAGGCGGGCATGAGTTTCGCGTTCTATATCTACACCACGATTATCATGGGTGTGGCTCTGGTGACCAGTGCCGTGGCATTGGTGGTTTGGCTCATGACGCGCCGTCGCGACAGCCTGGTGGCCGCGGCGGGCTTTTTGCTCTACATGCTCGATATGTCAGTCATCTTTTTTGACGAGTACAATCGGCTCAAATACGACTACGCTGTTACCTTTAGCGAGCCGTTGCAGCACCCCTTGCTGCGCTGCGTGCTCGGTATTGCCATCTATGCCTGCGTGGTACTGTGGATGTTTGCGCGCTTGCGCAAAAGGCCGACGTCGCGCATGCTCGTACTCGCTATCGTGCCGTTTTCAATCTTGCAATTGCTGCTGGTGCCTCGCAGCGGCGCTGCCGGAGAGATGCAGCAGTATCTCTTTTGGCTCACGCGTGACCTGGGCAATGTAGGATGTCTTGCCTATGCCGCCTGGCATTACCGGTACAGAGCCACGCGTGTTGAGAAACTCAACCTCGACCGCTCAAAGCTCTTTTGGAAGGTGGCCCTCGTTCTTGCGTTTTGCGTAATCGCCGAGGACACCTACATGATTTTGCTCTGCCGCCCCGACTCTCAAAACCCCGTCATCAGCCTCTTTTTGTGGTATCTGTCCGAGCGCAATATCTCCGAAAACGTGCTGCTCGTGGTATGCGCGGTCCAACTCTTTTGCCAGTTTAGCCATATCCTGCGCGTGTATGCCCGTCATCCGCGTGCCGATGAGGACGTGGCGGCCCAGAGCGCAAGCTCTGAGGACGACCTCGCATCGCGTGTGGTGATCTATGCCGATGCCCATAAGCTGTCGCGGCGCGAGCAGGAGGTGCTCACGCTGCTGCTGAAGGGCAACGACGCCCAAAACATCGCCAGCGAGTTGGTCATCAGCCCTGGCACGGTCAAGGCGCACTTGCATCGCATCTACGTTAAAAGCGGTGTCTCCAACCGAGATGACCTCATAGATACCTTTTGGCGTTCCTAGCCCCATTCTTCCTCGCATGCGGGTCTTGCCGTGTGGGCGGCCATACCGTTGGGCGTAATGAAGCGGTAATAATCTCAGACAATAAACCTGCAGGTAAAGCGTGTAAACCTGCTTAAACTGACCGTTTGCGGTCCCTGGCCTTGGCACGGATTTGCCCCTGTGTATCAATGGGTGTAGCGCGAAGCCGCGGACGCGGGACAGACGTCCGAGCACGGCTTGTAGGCACGCGCCGATGCGGGAGCGCTACGCTCCCAACCGAGTGCCCACGCGGGCGGTGCGTCCGCGTTGCAACCAAAGATGCCTGAGGAGGCTCACATGGACAAGGCTGATGTAGTTATCAAGAGCAACGCCGTCTTTACCGGCGATGGGCTCGAGCCGTTTAAGGGCGGCGTTGCCGTGCGGGGCGATATAATTGTTGCCTGCGGTGACGATGCCCACCTGGCACCGTTTATCGGCCCCGATACCGAGGTGCGCGACTTTGGCGACCAGCTCGTCATGCCCGGCCTGATCGACTCGCACACGCATTTTGCCCAGGGCGCGTTCATGACCGACCCCGATTTTGCCGTCAACCTCATCGACTGCACCAGTTTTGAGATGGCAATGGAACGTGTCGTGGCGTTTGCGGCCGACCATCCCGATAACGAGTGGATTCTGGGCTGCCAGATTATCCAGTTCCAGTGGGATGTCCCCGAGATGCCCACAGCCGCGATGATCGATGAGTACATCTCTGACCGCCCGGTCTTTCTGCAGCAGGTTGACCTGCATACCTTTAGTGCCAATACCTGCGCCATCAACAAGGTGGGAGTAACTTCGCAGACGCCCGATCCCGCAGGCGGCAAGATCCTTAAGGATGCCGAGGGCAATCTGACGGGCGTGTTTTCCAACAACGCCGGCGCCTTCTTTATGGACGAGGTCTACGATCCAGCGCCCGAGGTTGTTGACGCGTCGTTTGCAAAAACCGCCCGGCGCGCCAATGCCCTGGGAATCACTACGGTCGGCATGGTCAATCCTACGTTTGTGAGCATGGAAAACCCGTATGCGGTGTTGGCAGGTCTTAATGCCAAGGGCGACTTGCCGTTGCGTGTGTTCCTGTACACCGATCTGTTTGAAAACGAGTCCTTAACGCTCGAGCAGATCAAGGAGAAATACGCCTTCCCGGGTACGCAGGTGGAGTGGCACGGCTTTAAGCAGTTTCTTGATGGCGTGTGCTCCGACCACACCGCTTGGATGCTTGAACCCTATAGCAATGCGCCCGATACCTGCGGTGAGCCCGCGGAGGAGCCAGAGCGCATCCGTGCTGCCATCCTCAGGGCGCAGGAATGGGGCGTTGACACGCGCATCCATACGATTGGTGATCGCTCGGTGCGTTTTGTGCTCGATTGTTTTGAGGAGGGCGAGCGCTTGCATGGCAAGCGGGATTGTCGCCACTCCATGGAGCACAACGAGACGGTTCAGCCCGAGGATCTGCCGCGCTATGCCGAGCTGGGTATATGCCCTGGCATGCAGCCGTGGCACATGCTGCTCGATATGGCTGACCTTGCCAAGGACGATGCCGTGGGCCCCGAGCGTGCTGCGCTTTCGTGGCCCCTGCATAGCCTGCTTGCCAGCGGTGCCGTGGTGCACCTGGGCAGTGACTTCCCCGTTGTGGGCTTGGAGCCCATGGAGGAGGTGTACGGCGCGGTCTTCCGCATGCTCGAGGACGGTTCCAACCCCGAGGGCTGGTTCCCCCAGGAGCGCATTACCATGGCCGAGGCTCTGCGCGCCTACACCTATGGCAGCGCCTACGCCATGCATGCCGAGGACCGCATCGGCACGCTCGCGTGCGGCAAACAGGCAGATATCTGCGTGCTCGACCGCAATCTCTTTGATTGCGAGCCGGCCGAGGTGCTCGAGGCTACCGCAGCCCTCACGATGATCGCCGGCAAGGTGGTCTTTGAGGCATAGCGCCATCGTTTGATTGGGCGGCTTGGTGCCAGTTGTCAGCCGCCTGACATCCATTCAGCACTACTCTCTCAAGGAAAGGGGAGAACAATGGCAGAAGAAGTAACCGCTGCCGTGGAGGAGGAGCGCGAGCTCGCCTCCCAACCGATTCCCGGCCTGGTGCGTAAGTACACCATCGTCACCGGCCAGGGCATGCTCGCCCAGATCATCATGGTGGTCCTCGAGGGCCTCGTGATGGGTTGGGGCCTGGGTGCCCACGGCCTGGCCTGTGTCTCGATCATCATGTCGGTCGAGTACATCAACCTGGCCTTTGGCAACCTGTTTGGCACCGGCGTGCCCGCCGTGGTGGGCAACCTTTTGGGTGCCGGCGACATCAAGGGCGCAAGCAAGGCTTTTAGCCAGGGCTTTTGGCTCACCACGATCGTGAGTGTGCTGCTTGCTGTGGTGATGGCAGTGTTTACCGAGCCCATCTGCGCATTCTTTGGCGCCACGCCCGACATCATGGCCGATACCGTTGCCGGCGTGCGCACCTTCGCCGTGCTGCTGCCGCTCACGGTCATTGGCCAGATGATCACCGCTGTGATGCGTGTGGATGAGAAGGTCCAGATCCAGGCCAACCTCATGACCGTCTCGGCTATCGTCGCCATCTGCTGGCTCGCGCTTTCCACGTTTGTGCTCAAGTTTGGCGTTATGGGCGCCGGCGTGTACTACGGGCTTTCCATCGGCATCTGGGCCATCGGTATCTTCTGGTTCATCGGGGGCAAAAAGTCCCAGCTCCAGATTAGCCTGGCCGACCTTAAGCTCGACCTCGCCATCTGCGGCCAGATCTTTAAGATCGGCTTCCCGTTCTTCCTGGTCCAGGGCGCGACCTTTATCTTTAATACCGTTGCCAACTCGCTTTTGGGTTCGCTCGGCGGCGACATGGGCTCGCTCTACATCGCAGCCTTTGGCGTGATCAACGGCTACATCCTCTACATTACCATGATGGTTGCCCAGTGCTTCTCCTACGGTCTGCAGCCCATCGCTGCTTTCAACGCTGGTGCAAAGGCGTGGGCGCGCCTTAAGGAGACACTCTCTTGCACGCTTAAGTACCAGGTTGTGACGCTGGCGCTGGTCACCGTCGCGCTCTGGCTTGCCGCCACTCCGGTGTGCGCCTTCTTTGCCGGTAGCGATCCTGCGCTCGTTGAGGTTGCCGCCAACGCCACGCGTACTGTCATCCTGGCTGTTGCCCTGGGCTATCTTGCCATGACCATGTCGATGTATTTCCAGGCGGTCGAGAAGGTTGGTGTCGCCACGTTTACCGGCCTGCTTCGCTATGTGATCTGCTCGGTGCCGCTTATGTACCTCCTCGGCAACATGATGGGTGTCGAGGGCGTGTGGATCGCCTTGGTGGTGGCCGATGCCATTACCGGCATCATCTCCATTGCGCTCGCCGCGCACGAGTCCAAGCGCCTTGCCACGCTCTAGGCTCGGACATGGCTGGCGTACGATAGTCGAACAAGTTAACTCGCCTGCAAGCCACCACAATGGGGACAGCCCCCATTGTGGTGGCTTTTGTTATTTAGGGTCTGAGATTTCGGCTCTATAAATAATGCTTTTGAACTGGGTTACTATAAGATTATGGTAAACGCTACTATAAGATTATGGAGAATGAAACTATTCGATTATGGTAACAGCGTAATAAGGGGCGTTGATATGGCTGAGTTCATTAACAGGGATTTGCATGAGTTGCTCATTCGCATGGCAAGCTGGTTTCCTGTTGTGTCGTTGACAGGGCCTAGGCAGAGTGGTAAGTCTACGCTGGTTCGGCATGCCTTTCCCGACTATTCCTACGTCACGCTTGAGGACCCTCAAACGAGGCGCGCGGCCTTGGAGGATCCGGTGAGTTTTATCCGCAACCGAAAGGGCGGACTCATCATCGATGAGGCGCAATACGCGCCGGATTTGTTTTCAATGATCCAGGTTGTTTCGGATGAGCGGGGAGACGCCGGTCAATACATCCTTACAGGCTCGCAAAACTTTTTGATGATGAAAAGCATCGGGCAGTCTCTTGCCGGGCGAGTCGGGATCTTAAAATTGCTGCCATTATCGTTTCGAGAAGCGGAGAGGGGCCAGCAGGGGCAGCTGGAAGTGGATTTGTTCGCGCTCGAAGGGGGATACCCTCGCCTGCGTTCCGCCGGAATGCCGTCCTCGGTTTATTTCCCCAGCTATATCGATACCTATGTTGAGCGCGATGTTGTGGGCTTGCTTGATGTGCGCAATAAGGCGGAGTTTCATAAGTTTCTGTCCATAATTGCTCAGAGCGTCGGTGCCCTCATCAATATATCCTCGCTTTCTCGAGATACGGGCGTGAGCGTATCGACCATTAAAAGCTGGTTGTCCATCCTGGAGCAGAGCTACCTGACGTTTTCGCTGCAGCCCTATTATGCAAATGCCAAGAAGCGTCTAACTAAAACGCCCAAGCTCTATTTTTACGACACGGGGCTGCTCTGCTACTTGCTCAAAATTGGATCACTGGAGCAACTATTGGAGAGCCCTTATCTGGGGGCCGTTTTCGAAAACCTCATCGTTTCCGAAACGGCGAAGAGCCATCTCAACGTGGGCGAGAATCCCGAGCTGTATTTCTATAGGGACGACAGCAAGCGTGAAATCGATTTGCTCGACTGTACAAACTCAGGGAGTCCCAAGGCTATCGAAATAAAATCATCCAGAACGTATCACGATAAGTACGCCCGCCATCTACAGACTGTATGCGATGAGATCGACATTGCAAAAGATGCGCGCTATGTTGTGGCCCGCGTGGACTCAACGTATGAGTCGAAAGACTGTAGTGTGGTTTCGGCGCGTGATTGGCTTTTACGATAACAAGCTCGGCGCATTAACAACAGCCGCGAAGGGAACCGGCCCCTTTTGCGGCGGTTTTTTGCCTATCTGGTGCGTCTTAGATGCA
>CAUAGV010000037.1 GCA_958428675.1 uncultured Collinsella sp. | reverse complement strand
GCCGCGCGGCAAGGAGATATATTGCCAGACCGGAGGGGCGCCGGGGGCGGGAATCGCGCACTCCATATTTTGTTCACAAATGAATAGGTCCCTCAGTCACGTCACTGAGGTTATAACTGAAGCATCAGCTTCTGATATTGGCGGTGACCAGCTGGTTTATAGATGTTGAGGCATCGGTCATCTCTGGAGCGCCACTTTACTCCAAAAGCATCGGTTATTTGTTTCCCGTCGGTAAAAGGCAGGTTTTGTTCGCCAAGCGTTCCTATATATAGAAGTTCGGGTTCGAACCGTGCATCGGTAACAAAAAAGCGACCAGCCGGAGCCGATCGCTTTCTATTCTATGCTGGAGCATCCAGAGGGGTGCTTCCGAACTCATTTTCTCGCTGCCATTCATGCTTTCGAAGCATCTTTCTACAGCCCTCGTTGTCTATCCTCATATCTCACAGGTCTTCCGGAAATTCACAAGCAGTCTTAGGGTCAATTTAGTTCTGCTTTCAGAGACTTGTTTGAGAGTTTTTAAAGACAGTTCAAAACAATAAGTGAGACACCATAAAGCAGAGCAAGATGAGCCGGATAGAAAATGTAGAAGAAATATTTGAGCTTCAGCCCTCGCTTGCCATTATAAAGATTGATAAGCAGCAACGAAACGACCGCGGCTGCAACATCAGGATTAAATATATTAGCTGTAGCAAACTCAAATCCGCCGCCAACTATATGGCATGACGAAAGGAGCGCTGCGCATACTGCAGCAAAGAACATCTTGGCCTTGCTGTCGTGGAATAAATAGAATGCAGCCACAAGCAGAATGCCATACACACCGCCATCTAGTTTAGTGTATTCAGCTGCCAGTGCTGTCAAAACAATCAGAGCAGTTTCTGCGATGTACCTCTTCCATTTTGAAAGGCTTTGTATCTTTTCCAGAATTATCAAGAAGACCAAGCAAAGCAGGAGCTCACACATAACATTTTGTTGCCGAAGGTCAAATAGTTGCCCGGTTTGAACGAAATCGTATATGGGCTCCGCAATGATTGCGAAGACAAGCATATTTCGCAGGTACCTCTTTATGTCATGAGTATGCAAAAATCCCTCAACTATCAAAAAGCAAAATAAGGGAAATGCAATTCTGCCAAGAACATGAAGCACATCCGAAGCCTCGCTTAGAATCGCCCACTGTTCGTCTGATATCTGATTGTACGATGCGTGAGTCATGATTCCATTGGTCAGGACGATCCTGCTTACATGATCGAGAACCATCGAAATGGCCGCTATTATCTTTAATGTGCTGCCGCTAATTCCGTATCTATCTGTTTTCATTTCGTTTTCCTTTCTTTGGGTGGGCCGTCAGAGGTTCGGCCTGCTCTGCAGGCAGCCGCTGCGGCGCTTCGCGCCTCGCGCGCTGCACTGGCAAACGCTCACGCGTTTACTCAGCTCCGCGCCCTTTCGGGTTCGAACCCATGTCGCGGCAACAAAAAAGCGGCCGGCATCCGCCAGTCGCTTTTCTATTCTATGGTGGGCCGTCAGGGGTTCGAACCCTGGACCTTGGGATTAAAAGTCCCCTGCTCTGCCAGCTGAGCTAACGGCCCGCGGGTGGCATTGTACCACGGTCTGGGACTATTCCCAACTCCATTGGCCGTTCTGGAAAATCACAACTTCACGTCCATCAGGCGTAATGCCCGTAATATCGATATCGTCCGTGCCGATCATAAAATCGACGTGCGTGCTCGAGACGTTAACGCCATGCTCCAGGAGCTCCTCCTTGGACATGTCATACCCACCCTCGATGCATTCGGGGAAACCGACACCCAGCGCGAGATGGCAGCTAGCGTTCTCATCATAGAGCGTGTCATAGAATAGAACGCCACTTTCACGGATCGGCGTATTCTTGGAGATAAGCGCGACCTCACCCAGATGAGCGGCACCTTCATCGGTGTCAATAATGCTCGCAAGCGTCGCCTTACCCACGCGGGCATCGTAGTCCACTACGCGGCCCGCCTCGAACTTAATCCAAAAATCGTCAACCTTGTTACCGTGGTGAATGAGCGGCATAGCCGAATACACGATACCGTCGGCACGCATACGATCAGGCGAGGTGAAGACTTCCTCAGTGGGAATGTTGGGGAAGAAGGGGTGCCCATCGGGCGTCTTGCCCTTGCCGCCGGCCCACTCGTGACCTTTCGTCATGCCAATCGTCAGATCGGTTCCATTTGCCGAGGTGTAATGCAGGTAGTCGAAACGATTGTCGTTCAGGAAACGCAGGTTCTTTTCGAATGCGGCGTCATGGAGTTCCCAGTCGCTCTCCGGGTCCTGGCCATCGGCGCGAGCGGTGTGCAGAATCGCATTCCACAGCTTATAGATTGCAACCTCATCGGCGTCTCCCGGGAACACCTCGCGCGCCCAGGCAACGACCGGCGCGCCGGCGATGCACCACGGGTTGATGTTGTAGTCCAGTCCGCGGCGGAAGACCTTGCACTGCGTGTTCCTTGCCTTAGAAGCTGCAGCAGGCTTAGCGGGATCGATGCCCTTAAGGGCGGCAGGGTCCGCACCCTCGATAAAGATAAAGCAGGCACCATCCTGGGCCAGGGAATCAAGCTGCAGACGCTTCCACTCGGGCGTCTGCTCAAAATAGCTTTTCTCGACATGCTCGTACGTGAGCCTCGTCACGGCGTCATCGGCCCAAATAACCGTCACGTGACCGGCACCGGAGGCATAGGCCTCCGCGACCACCACGCGCGCAAACGGCGCGCACTCGACCGGAGACTGAACGACAACCTCCTGGCCGGGCTTGACGTTTACGCCCTTGCGGACAACCAGGCGCGCATAGTTTTTAATCTTGGGCTCTAGGGCCTTCATGCCCTCCAGAGCCTCTTCGACCGTCAGGGCAGCTCGAATCATGTGCCACTCCATCTATCTATAGAACAGTAAAAAGCGCGCCGCAAAAACGACGCGCCTTATATCTTAGCGATAAATATGCATGCAAACGCTATTTCTTCTTGGAGTCCTTTTTGTCCTCCTCGGCAGCCGCGCGCTCAATAAGAGCGTTGAGCTTGTTCTCGGACATGCCCTCGGCCTGCGTGCGGTACATGTTGCGCAGGGGACGAATACGAACGAAGTCGTAAATAAAGTCACCCAAAATGACGACGTAGGACAAAACGATGCCGACCATCTGGACAGGGCTGGACACCATGCCAGCGGGAGCGAAGTACAGCGAAGCCCAAATGGCCACGACGAGCACCATGCCGATAGCGAGCACGGCCCACCAGATGCGGCGGCGCTTGGTGTAGTCCTCATCCTGCTTGAGAAGGATATTCGACACCGTGTAGATGCGATCCTCCTTGGCGCGCTGCTTAGCCTTGCGGGCGCGCTTCTCCTCTTTAGAGAGGCCCTCGAGGTTCTCGCCCTTCTCGAGCTCTTTGCGGCGTGCCTTAGACGAAGCCGGCACGACGCGGACAGAGCTCGCTGCCTGACGGGCGGGCTTGGCGGATGCGGCGGACTTGCGCGCAACCCCGGTAACCTCGTGGGATTGCGTGCGCTTGTTCGTGGCGCTGCGGGTACTCACTTATGCGTTCTCCTTCATGCTTGTGAACTGGGAGCCCGTGATGATTTGGAAGGCCTCGCGATAGCGCTCGGACGTGCCATCGATGACCTCGGCGGGCAGGTGCGGGGTCTCCCCCGTCATATCCCAGTTGGCCTTGAGCCAATTGCGGACGAATTGTTTGTCGTAGCTGGGCTGAATCTTGCCCTCCTCGTAGCTGGCGGCAGGCCAGAAACGGCTGGAGTCGGGCGTGAGGCACTCGTCGATCAGCGTAACCTTACCATCGATGACACCAAACTCGAACTTGGTGTCGGCGATGATGATGCCTCGAGTCGCGGCATACTCGGCAGCGGCCTTGTAAATCTTGAGGGACAGGTCGCGAATCTGCGCGGCGATGTCCTCGCCCACGATCTCGCAGCAACGCTCGAACGAAATGTTCTCGTCGTGGTCGCCGATCTCGGCCTTCGTGGACGGCGTGAACAGCGGCTCGGGAAGCTTGGAAGCCTCGGTCAGACCCTCGGGCAGCTGAATGCCGCAGACGGTACCGTTCTCGTCATAGGTCTTCTTGCCCGAACCGGTCAGATAGCCGCGGACGATGCACTCGATAGGAATCGTCTGGGCCTTCTTGACCAGCATGGCGCGGCCTGCGAGGTAGTCACGATACTCGGCAAACTCCTCGGGGAAATCCGCCGGGTCGATGGAAACGAGGTGGTTGGGAACGATGTCGGCAAACTTATCGAACCAGAATGCCGAGATGCGGTTGAGCACCTCTCCCTTAAACGGAATCTCGTCGGGAAGAATGAAGTCGAACGCAGAAATGCGGTCGGTGGCGACCATCAGCAGGTTTTCACCGGCATCGTAGATATCACGAACCTTGCCACGGGAATCCGGACGACGCTCCATCGTTGTCACGTGAGTCACTCCTTACCAAAATACGACAGTAATGCGGGTTCTTTCCCGCACGTTTTCGCAAACTCGGAGCGGCAGGGACGAAACCCCTCCTTCACCGAATAGCGAAAAGCTAGTGCTCCATTGTAGTAGATGCCGCGTCCGCCGTGTGCTCGCGAGGCAGATGAATCGTAAAAGTCGTACCCTTTCCAAGCTCCGACTCCACGGAAATGTAGCCATGATGGCGCTCGACGATCTGTTTAGTCACGGCGAGACCCACGCCCAGGCCACCCGCTTCGCGGGCGCGGCTGGCGTCGGCACGCCAAAAACGACCGAAGATGCGCGACAAATCATCCTTGGCGATACCGATGCCCGTATCCGAAACCGCGATATCGACGTGCTTGCGGTCACTGAGCACCGACACCACGACCCAACCCCCCTCGGGGGTATAGCGCATGGCGTTACTCAAAAGGTTGATGACGCATTGCGTGATCATGTCGGGATCTGCCTCGACAACGTCATCGTGGCCCTGCGTCTCATCCGCAAAGCGCAAGCGCAGGTCACGATCGGCAAACAGTCGCTCCTGGCCATTCACAATCGAACGCACAAACGGCACCATGTCCACCGGCTCCAGGTTGAGCGGCGCGGTACTGTTTTCCATGCGCGACAGGTCGAGCATCTGCTGCACCAGACGGGCCAGGCGGCGCGTCTCGGAAGCGACCGTCTCCAGATGCTCGTCGTCGGTGGGATACACACCGTCTTGCATGGCCTCGACCGTTGCAAGCATGGCCATGAGCGGCGTGCGCAGCTCATGAGCCACATCGGAAGTCAGGCGCTTCTCGTGCTTCATATCCTTTTCGAGTGAGGTGGCCATCTCGTCGAAGGTCTCTCCCAGCTGATCGATCTCATCATCGCCGCGCAAGCCCGTACGAGCGGACAGGTCTCCATCGCGGATCTGCTTGGCGGTGCTGGTAATACGATGAATCGGCTTGGTGAGCATGCGCGACACGAGTGATCCGATAACGACCGAGATGCAGACGGCCACAACCGCAGCAAGGGCCATGGCGTTAAAGGTCTTTTCTCTGAATGCTGAGTCTGCCTTGGTGAGCAGGGCATCGGAGCCAATCGCCCACAATTTGACCTGACCCACGTGCTCGCCGGAGGACATCACGATCTCAACGTTGGCAACACTATTGGAATCGGTGGGAGCAGACGAGACCGGGCTGTGCGATGCCTTCTTTCCGCTCGTACCGTCGGTCGTCGCCTGATTTTCGCGCACATCGGCAGTAGCGCTTGCCGAGGGCCACGAGTCGTCGTAGACGATGACGCCCTTTTTATTGACGACCTGCATGCCAAGATCGTCGGACACCAAGCTCGATGTCGCGACCGCACGCAACTCCCCCGCGGTCCAATTGCCGTTTTCCTCGTACGACGTCGCAAGCTTTTCGGCAGCGGAATTGGCGATTTCGACAATATTGGAGCGCGTGTAATCCGTAAAAACCGTGCCCCATACAACGGAGACTACGCCCACCAGCACCAATACCGTCATGAGCGATGTCAGGGCAAAAGCCAGGGCCATACGCGAGGGATAGCTCATCGTTGGCCGTGAATCGGAACGAGGCGTGTTCCAACTAGCCTTGGAACCCGCCTCGTTCTCCTGCTTATGCTTTTGCCCGATTTCAAAGCGCGCAGGTGTCATATGTGATTTCCTTTATTTCTCGTCCGACTTATCGGTCTTGGTCGGAGCCTCGAAGCGGTAGCCGACACCGTGGACGGTGTAGAGCCACTTGGGCTTCTTGGGGTCGTCGCCCAGCTTGGCGCGAAGGTTCTTCACGTGGCTGTCGATGGTGCGCTCGTAACCCTCAAAGTCGTAGCCGAGCACCTTCTCGACCAGCTCCATGCGGTTGTAGACGCGGCCGGGGTGGCGGGCAAGCGTGGTGAGCAGCTTGAACTCGGAAGCCGTCAGGTCGACTTCCTTGCCCTCGACCAAAATCTTGTGGCCCGAGATGTCAATGACCAGATCGCCAAAGTCGAGCACCTCGACGGCCGGCTCATCGGCCTGGTGGGCACGGCGGAACAAGGCGCGTACGCGCGCGACAAGCTCGCGCGGCGAGAACGGCTTGATCAGGTAGTCGTCGGCACCGAGCTCGAGGCCGATAATACGGTCCTCGATCTCGCCCTTGGCCGTCAGCATAATGATTGGGACATCCGAGGTATCGCGAATGGTGCGGCAAACGCGCTCGCCGGGAATCTTAGGGAGCATGAGGTCGAGCACGACCAGGTCGAACTGATGCTTCTCGAACTCCTCGATAGCGGACTGGCCGTCGCCCACGCCCACAACCCAATAGCCCTCGCGCTCGAGATAGGCAGCGACAGCGTCACGGATTGCCTTCTCATCCTCGACCAGCAGAATCTTTTTTGCATCTGAAGCCATAACACGGCCCCCCTGTCTCAATTAGCTAAGAACAAGCTCATTTTAACGCACCTGAGCCCACCGGGTATCGCATGGGTGCGATAGCTCGGCGGGCGGTACTCACAATTACAACGCGTTTATTCCCCTGTTGGCGCCTTTTTAACCCCTCTAAGCTTAAAGAGAGAATAGGCGTGCGGTGACCGTCTCGGGTATACCCTGGCTGTTGCGCACCGTGGCGTACGTAAGGAATGAGTCCGATTTTCCCGCCGTAGCTGGATAATCGCCATATTCCAAAGCGCGGTCGGGCGACAACAGCGAGCCATAGGTCTTGGCAGAGGTGTCGATGAGAAAATGCGATGCCTGTACCTTAACGAGATATTTATTCTTCTTGCCGGCAGCACATGCGAGCGGCTCGCGGGACAGAAAGAGGTATGGCCCTCCCTCATTACCGATATACGTGCCCATGTTGCCCAGGCTGCCCACGCCACTATAGGTCGCCTCGATAGAAAACACGAAGGTATCGCCCATATATACGGCCTCGAAAGGCGAGACTGACGAGGGAAGGACTAGCTGGGCACGTTTGGTGTTGTTGCCATCGGTCAGATCGATTGCCGTTATGCCGTAGTAGACGCCTTCGTCGTTGCGGACACGCGGCGAGATGGTCAAAATGCCGTCGCTCGCGCGCGGGGCCGATGCAAAGCGGCCCATCGATTTCCAAATTACCTCGGCCTTGGATTCATCAAGCGAGCGACGATAGCAAAACGAATCACTACTCGTTTTATTGCCGCCTGCCGAAGGCATTTTATACCAGATGACCGATGACCCGAACGCCGTAAACAGGGGCGGATCATAGTCCTTGCCACCTCGATCGAGCTCAGCCACGTCGCCAGAGAGCGAAGCGCCCGACAGATTTTGAGCGTAGAGCTTCCACGATGAATTGGCAAAGTTCATCTCAACCCACGCAAACACGCCATCGCCGGCACGGACATCGTAAAAAGCATATCCCGTGCCCTCGATAGGATCCTCGATTAATGTGGTAAGCGAGCCATCGCCCAGGTTGAGCACACCAAGCGTATTGGCATGCAGGGCAGAAGCAGGCGCCATCATCGCGGCGGCGTAGTCGCCATCGCAGTAGTACAGCAGCGTGCCCAGCGGCAGCGTCCACGACGCCGCCGGCTCAAGATCGATATCAACAGCTTCGTACTCATCAGTGATCGAGACAATCTTCGAATCGTCCTTGATAACCTGCGGCTCGCCGGCGGCATCGTCGCTGGTGCCCGTTTTTTTCGAGCAACCGGCAAGCACCGTGGCAGCGCCCGCGGCAGCACCGCCGAGCACAAAGCCACGGCGCGATATTCCATTCTTGATGTGGTCGGCGATACCCATTAGGCGATCTCGGCGCGAGCGGCCTCGATAGCGCGCGTAAGCTGATCGGCGCAAGAGGTCTTTTTCATACCGCAGGTATTACCGGCGAGAACCTCGATTACGCGATCGGCAGGAGCACCCTCGACTAACTTGGAGATTGCCTTGAGATTGCCGTCGCAGCCGCCGGTAAACTCAACGCCCAGCACCTTGCTGCCATCGTCAGAGAGATTGAGGTGAATATTGCGAGAGCATACACCCCGCGGCTTGTAGTCAAAACTAATCATTGAGATCCCCTCTCAGAAAGAAATTTCAGACGTCTATTATCCCCGCCTGAGCCGACTTATGATCGCAAGCACCGATTCAACATCCTACGATGCATGGACTCGCGGGGGCAAGATTAGCAGTCCGCACCCTGTGCGTGGACCGTGCGCTTCTCCCGATACATATTGTGGTCGGCGACACGATATACATCGGCCAGCGTATTTCCAGCCGTCTCGACGGTCGCCACGCCAATCGATGCGCTGACCGTCAGGGCCTCATCGCTTACCGCGGCAAGACCGAGACGAAGATCCTGTTCCAGCCCGAGCGCAGACTCGTTGTCAGTATGGGGGCAAACCAGCAAAAACTCGTCGCCGCCAAGGCGCATCGGCAGATAATCCGCACCAGCCACCCGCCGCAGCACGGACGCCGTCCGTCGCAGCAGTTCATCCCCCATCTCGTGACCATAGATGTCGTTGGTCCGCTTGAGATAATTGCAGTCCAACATAATCACGCTCACGGGCAAGTCCTCGTTTACCAGGCTATCTCCGCGCGATTCAAGATAGTTGCGGTTGCGAAGCCCCGTCAGTTTGTCTTGATATGACAGCTCCTCGGCATGCTTGACCATCGATATGTTGTGCGTCGCCACGACGACCGACTCCAGCCGGCCTTGCTCATCGCGATGCTGGGGGACAACCTGTAGCGAGTACCAAGCGCCTCGACAATCTCGCACCTCGGCAGCCAAGTACGGTACGCCCTCCATACGTTCACGAAGCGAACTTATATCTACGAGTCCCACAACCGCTTCGCGGCTTTCGGGGCTCACGATATCCCGGCAGACCGTGTCCATAAAGTCATATGCCTCGCTGTGCTCGGCAAATATCTTCGCTATCGCCGGCGACATATTGATCCCCTCGATCTCGAGGGTGTCGAGATGCAAAAGGAAGGTCGAATCGTAGATGGCGCTTATGGCATTGATAATGCCGAGCTGTTTATCCTTTTCGACCAAATTGCGGTGGTCAACGATATTTCGAGCCAACAGCACCACGACCCAAAACGCAAGACACACCAAGACGCCGACGGCGACAAATGAAATCCTGTCAGACATGACCTCAGATTTGGGATATAGCGCAAACAGGCGGTAGTCCTTATATGCCGCACGCACGGCATACCATTCGTCTCCTCGATATTCGATGCGCGTCAGGCCGTCGTCTTTCCACTCAACTCCTACGCTGGTGAGGAGTCGGGCGAGCGACACGTCAGCATCGGCACTGTTGGATGAGACAATCTCCGCATCCTCCATAACAAGCACCGTGGGACCCTGGTGGAAGGTACTGTTCGAAAGCACGTCGGCTATGGCATATGAATAGTCGTCCGCCGTATCGGAAACAAGTGAGCGGTATGCCAGGGCAACGCCGTCGCCATACGGAACAGCACAGACGGCAAAAACGACACCACGGCGCTCATCGACAGTTGAGTAGGTCACTTTGGAACCTTGATACATCGATGCGACCGGCGAACAGGCCAACTCATCTCGCCACAACATAAGCGGATCGCGACCATCGATGTCGTAGTGGGCAGCCATATGGCCATCGGAGTCCATGACCATCAGCCCCGAAAGGTTCTCGGCATGGACAAATTGCTCGATAAGATCGTCGTTAACCTCAACGCGATCAGAGGACAGGAACGTCGCAAACGATTCGACCGCGGCGAGCAAATCGTGCGTCGCCTCGGTTTTTCTCCCCTGTTCGTAGCGGTCATATTTTTCGCAAGCGTTCTCCAAAAACACCATGGTTTCTTGGCCAAACCCAAGCGTTTTTTCGAGGCAGCGATGGGTTCCAACCGTATACAACAGGCCTAACAAGACGGCGCTGACAATAACGCTGGCAGCTATGACGTTCAGAGTCTTTCGACTCAAGCGGTGCTCATCAGTTGTCATGAATTTCCTCCTTGCCCGCCCGTCGTCGCTCCTGTCTTGTAATTGCCCACAATACGGTCAATCGTGCCATCTCGATCCATGTCGAACAGCGCGGTATTGAGATCCTTTACGACCGATCCTTCATAGCTGTCATCAAGCGCGACGCCCAGGTCAACCGTCATAACATTGTCGGCAAACACACGGTAAACGCCGGGATACTGAGCAACGAGTCGGTCAAGCGACTGGACATCCGCCATCCAGCAGTCAACGTACCCTTTGACTAGAGCGGCTTTGCAGAGTTCGGCAGAGCCATATGATTTGATTTGAACGTCCGACGAGACCCCCAGATCCCCCGCAAGCAATCGGCGTTCACTCACCGAACCCGCAATCACCGCAATGGTCTTACTTCCATCGAGATGTGCCAAGGACTTGATGCCACTCGTTTTCTTGGCGGCAACCGAGACCGTCACGGTTAGATACGGCTCGGTCCAGTAATACTTATCCTCGCGATAACAGGGAGAATAGTCACACCACAGGCAATCGATATCACCGTTTTTGAGCAGCCGGTCGCGATCGTTCCAGTCAATATCGACAAACTGTGGCTTGAGCCCCGCACGCTTGCAGGCCTCGCGGGCGATGTCGATATCGATACCGGCGTAATCACCCGTGGTATCGACATACACATAGGGGTCGTTATCCGTAACGCCGATTTTGAGCACCGGGAGATCTCTATCGGCTTCATTCGAGGAGGAAGAACTGCTTCGAACGGTATACGTCAGGGCGCCCGCACAGACGGCAACAAGGAGTATGAGCGTAAACGAGACGATGGTGGCCCGCTTGATGCGTCTGGGCACGTGCCCCCTTTCATCGAAACAGCAGTCGGAGTTCATTTTATTACCCGGGCGCATATGCGACAGTAAAAAAAGCGCCTCGCCCAAGACGGGCAAGGCGCCAAAGGTTGAAATGCATCCGCAAGCGGTCGAATTAGGTTAACCCTACTCGAAGTTCAGCTGCTCCAGGCGATCGAAGACCGTATCGATGCGGGTGAGGAAGTCCCACGGATCAAAAATCTCGTCGAGCTTCTCCTGGCTGACGGTGCAGCGCGGATCGGCCTCGAGACGCTCCTTAAAGGTGGGGCCAGAGACACAATCCTGCACCTCGTGCCAGGTGGCCATGGCGTTCTCCTGCACAATGGCGTACGCATCCTCGCGGGTGATACCCGTATCGACGAGGGCAAGCAGGACCTTGGAGGAGAAGATGAGGCCGCGGGTCTTGTTGAGATTGGCCATCATGCGGGCCGGATACAGCTGCAGGCCGTCGATAACGCGAATGAGGCACTGGAACATATGGTCAAGCGCGATGAAGCTATCGGCCTGGGCGACACGCTCGGCGGAAGAGTGCGAAATGTCGCGCTCGTGCCACAGGGCGACGTTGTCGAAGGCGACCTGGGCGTTGGACTTCACGACGCGCGACAGACCGCAGACCTTCTCCATGGTGATGGGGTTGCGCTTGTGCGGCATGGCGGAGCTGCCCTTTTGGCCCTTGCGGAAGGGCTCCTCGGCCTCGAGTGTATCGGTCTTCTGCAGGTTGCGGACCTCGGTCGCGATGCGCTCGCAGGTGGCCGCTGTAGTGGCAAGCACGCCGGCAAGATAGGCGTGGTGATCGCGGCTGATGACCTGCGTGGACAGCGGGTCGTGAACCAGACCCAGGTGCTCACAGACGTACTC
>CAUAGV010000036.1 GCA_958428675.1 uncultured Collinsella sp. | reverse complement strand
GCCACCACGATTACGGTGTGCTCGCCGGCGAGAGATGCAATGACCTCGCCGATTGCGGCTTCGCTTGCGGCATCGACGTTGCTCGTAGCCTCGTCAAACACATAGATGGGCGAGTCGTGCAGCAGGGCGCGTGCCATGCACACGCGCTGGCGCTGACCGCCCGAAAGGTTGGTGCCGCCCTCGTTGATCACCATATCGAGCCCGCCGTTGGCCTGCACAAAGGCCGCCACGCGCGTGCGGTCGAGCGCGCGCAAAAGCTCGGTATCGGTGGCGTTGGGCTGGGCGAGCAGCAGGTTGTCGCGCAGGGTGCCGGCAAACAGGTAGCCGTTGGTGGGCACCAGGGTGACGGCGCGCATGAGTGAGGTGGCCGTGGCATCGCGCAGTTCAACGCCGCCAATGCGCACGCTGCCGCGGTAGGCGTCCTTGCGGCCCGAGATAATCCCCGCGAGCGTGGACTTGCCGCCGCCGCTTTCGCCCACGAGTGCCACGAGCGAGCCGTGCGCAATGGTCGCGCTGGCGCTGTCTAGCACCGTGCGGTCGCCGTATGCATAGCTCACGCCCGCGAGCTCGATATCGCCGCGACCGTCAAGCTCAACATCGCCTCGCTCGGGCTCGGGCGTATCCAAAATGCCAAACATGCGGCGCGAGGCGGCCATGCCGTTCATGGCCGTGTGGAACAGCGATCCCAGGCGGCGCATAGGCAAAAAGAACTCCTGCGACAGAAAGACGATGAGGAAGGCAGCCTCAAAGCCGATCTTGCCCGTGGCGAGCTGCAGCGCGGCTACGATAATGCCGAGTGCGGCGCCCATATAGACGACCAGGTCCATAACGCAAATGGAGCGCAGCTGCATCACCAGCAGGCGCATGGTCGCTGTGCGGAAACGCTCGGACTCGGCGTTGATGCGCTCGTGCCAGCTGCGATCGGCCTGGTAGACCTTAAGGGTGGTGAGACCCTGCACGGCCTCCAGGAACATGCCGCCCAGATCGACATAGCTGCCCCAGTACTCGGCACCGATCTTTTTGGCGTTGCGCATGACCATCATGATGGAGACGGGGATGACCGGAACGCAGGCGAGCAGCAGCGCGGCGGGAAGACCCGCCTGGCCCACGAGCAGTACAAACAGCGTGATGGGTGCCAAGCCGGCAAAGAAGAGCTGCGGCAGATAACCGCCAAAGTACACCTGGAGTTGCGTGGCGCCCTCGACGCTAGTCTGGACGGCCTCGGCGGTGGGGACGGTTTCGGTGTAGGAGGGGCCGAGTGCGGTGAGCTTGTCGTAGACGAGCGAGCGCACGCGGCGGACGGCCTCGAACGCGGCCTTGTCGCCGGCGCGTTGGGCCAGGTAGATGGAGGCGGCGCGCACGATGATGGCGGCGGCGAGCGGCAAGGCCGCCTGTGCGAGGGCATCGACGGCGAGCGCGGCGGAAAGACCGTTCGTGACGATGCCGCCCAAGATGCGCGCAGGCACCCACATCACCGTGATGTTTGCCATGAGTGCGATCCACTTAAACAGGACACTTGCCATAATGTAGGGCGTTGCCTGCGGAACCAGGGAGAAGAGCCGCTTCTCGAACATGAAACCTCCTATGCCGTAACGGTGCCGGGCGGGGTTCTCGGCAGCCGCTTAGTTAGCCAAATGCAACTAGAGTAACATCGTGCAGCGGGTAAGTATGCCGAGGGTAATTTTTAGCCGATGAACTGCGTAGAAAGTTCAAAATTGTTGAGTGCGGCGAACTTTGTGGTGGACGGAGTGCGGGCGCAATTTTGATCGTGTGTGGCCCCGCTCCAAAACGTGTACGTCAGCCTCCAAAACCAACAATAAATGACATGTTTGGAGGCTGACGTACATGTTTGGATGAGGGCGAGGGTGACGACGGACGAAAGTCACGCCTGTACCACGTCCGATGTGCTAGCGTTTGGATGAACAAAACGAGCCCGTGCGGAAAGGATCCGGACCGTATGCAACGTGGAAGTACATCTCCGCTGTCCCGCGAGACCGATGCGCCCGAAACCATCGTCAAGCTGGAGTGCGATATTGACGACGCGTCGCCCGAGGTACTCGCCTACGCCGCCGACCGCCTGCGCGAGGCAGGCGCCCGCGAGGTGCACTGGCTGCCTCTCTACTGCAAAAAAGGCCGCCCCGGCTGGCAGCTGCAGGTGATCTGCTCGCATGAGGATATCGAACGCCTGCAGACGATTATCTTTTTGGAAACCACGACCAACGGCATTCGTCGCCAAGTCATGGAGCGTGTTTGCTTGCCACGTCGCTTTGAGCAGGTGGCGACGCCTTGGGGCGAGGTGTCCGTCAAGGTGGCCACCCTGCCCGACGGCAGCGAGCGCGCGGCGCCCGAGTACGAGGACTGCGCCCGTCTTGCCCGCGAACATGGCGTGCCGCTCCAACGCGTGATGCAGGCGGCTCAGAGTGCGGCGCTTCGATTTGAGTAACACGGCCGGTGGCACGCCGCGCCCAGCCCCATCAAACCCACCCGAAAGGACCACCATGAAATACCTCATCGCTTCCGACATTCACGGCTCGGCATACTGGGCCGAGCGCCTCTGCGCTGCCATCGAATCCGAGCAGCCCGACCGTATTGTGCTGCTAGGCGACCTGCTCTACCACGGCCCGCGCAACGACCTGCCGCGCGACTACGCCCCCAAGCGTGTGATTCCGCTGCTCAACGCCCTAGCCGACCGCATCATTGCGGTGCGCGGCAACTGTGACGCCGAGGTCGACCAGATGGTCCTCGACTTTCCCGTCATGGCCGACTACGCCACGCTGTTTGATGAGGCCGGCCGCGAGCTGTTTCTGACGCACGGCCACGTCTTTGGCGCCGGCATGCACAACAGCGTCGACCACGCGCCCGCGCTGCCCGAGGGTTCCGCGCTCGTCTACGGTCACACGCACATCAAGGTTAACGAGGTAAGCGAGGCGCACCCGGGCCTGTGGCTCTTCAACCCCGGCAGCGTGAGCATCCCCAAGGACGGCACGCACAGCTACGGCATCTACGAGGGCGGCGCGTTCCGCCACGTGATCCTGGAGGAGGACTAACCATGGCGCAGCACATGGCTCAGCAAAATGACGAGGGCCCGCGCGACCTGTCCACGCTGGTCGACGCGTCGGCCGAGCTGCAGCATCTGGTGCAGACCATCTGGCGCCTACGCCAGCCCGACGGCTGTCCGTGGGACCGCGAGCAGACACACCGCAGCATTGGCAAGAACATGATCGAGGAGGCCTATGAGGCGCTCGACTGCATCGAGGCCGACGACGCGGCACACCTTCGCGAGGAGCTGGGCGACGTGCTCATGCAGGTGGTGCTGCATGCGCAGATTGCGGCGGACGCCGGCGAGTTTACGCTGGCCGACGTGGCGCGCGATATCGACGCCAAGCTCATTCGCCGCCACCCGCACGTGTTTGGCGATGCGGATGCCGACAACCCCGACGAGGTGCTCAAGATTTGGGACGAGGTCAAGCTTGCCGAGAAGGCTGCCAAGGACAAGGCTGTGGCGGCGGGCGAGGCTGCGCCCGAAGGCCTGCTCGACGGCGTGCCCACGCACCTGCCGGCGCTGATGCAAGCTCAGAAGGTGTCGCGCAAGGCGGCGGCCGTGGGCTTTGAGTGGGAGACGGTCCAGGATGTGTGGGACGAGGTCGCCGAGGAGCGTGCCGAGTTTGAGGCCGAGGCGCCCGGCTCGCCCGAGCGCGAGATGGAATTTGGCGACCTGCTCTTTGCCCTAGTCAACGTCGCGCGCAAAGAGGGGATTGACGCCGAGAGCGCCCTGCGCGCGAGCACGGCCAAGTTCCGCCGTCGCTGGGCTGCGATGGAGCAGATGGCGGCCGGTGCTCACGTGGATCTTGCCGAGCTTTCGACCCACGGCCTCAACGACCTGTGGGATGCTGCAAAGGCGGAGGAGTAAGACTGCGGGAACGACGGGCCGACACGCCTCATCGTTCCCGCTAAATTTTTCGAAAATCAAGTGTATCCCTCGGCTAACTTAGGGCATAATGCAAAAAGTGCGACATGGCTAACTTACGGAGACGCACCGACGGTGCACGGTCAGCCGGTCGCCAAGCATTCAACCCGTTTCCAAGTGAGAGGGAGACAACATGAGTGATATTTTGGACGTCTACGGTCGCGAGGTGCTCGACAGCCGCGGCAATCCCACCGTCGAGGTCGAGGTCGTGCTCGAGGACGGCAGCTTTGGCCGCGCAATGGTGCCTTCGGGTGCTTCGACCGGCGCCTTTGAGGCCTGCGAGCTGCGCGATGGCGACAAGGGCCGCTATCTGGGCAAGGGCGTCTCTCAGGCCGTCGAGCACGTCAATAACGAGTGCGCCAACGCCGTCGTGGGCCTCGATGCCTTCGATCAGCGCGCCGTCGATGCCGCGCTGATTGCCGCGGACGGTACCCCCAACAAGACCAAGCTCGGTGCCAACGCCATCCTCGGCGTGTCGCTGGCCGTCGCCCGCGCCGCTGCCGAGTCGGCGGGCCTGTCGCTGTACCAGTACCTGGGCGGCGTCAACGCCCATCTGCTGCCCACGCCCATGATGAACATCCTCAACGGCGGCGTGCATGCCGACAATAACGTCGACTTCCAGGAGTTCATGATCATGCCGGTGGGCGCCCCGAGCTTTGCCGAGGGCCTGCGTTGGTGCGCCGAGGTCTACCACACCCTCAAGGGCGTGCTGCACGAGGCGGGCCTGGGCGGCGGTGTGGGCGACGAGGGCGGCTTTGCGCCCAACCTCAAGACCAATGCCGAGCCGTTCGAGTACATTACCAAGGCCGTCGAGAAGGCTGGCTTTAAGCCCGGCGTCGACTTCATGTACGCCATGGACCCGGCCTCGACCGAGTTCTACAACGCCGAGACCGGCATGTACGAGCTCAAGGGCGAGGGCGTGGAGTACACGAGCGCCCAGATGGTTGATTACTGGGAGAAGCTCGTCGACACCTATCCCATCATCTCCATCGAGGACGGTATGGCCGAGGAGGACTGGGGCGGCTGGGTCGAGCTTACCCGTCGCATTGGCAACAAGGTGCAGCTGGTGGGCGACGACCTGTTCGTCACCAACACCGAGCGCCTCAAGAAGGGCATCGAGTTGGGTGCCGCCAACGCGATCCTGGTCAAGGTCAACCAGATCGGCACGCTCACCGAGTCGCTCGAGGCCATCGAGACCGCCAAGGAGGCCGGTTACGCCTGCATCGTGAGCCACCGCTCCGGCGAGACCGAGGATTCCACGATCGCCGACCTGGTCGTGGGCGTCAATGCCGGCCAGATCAAGTCGGGCGCCCCGTGCCGCAGCGACCGTATCGCCAAGTACAACCAGCTCATCCGCATCGAGGACGAGCTCGAGGGCAGCGCGCGCTACGCCGGCAAGGCCGCGTTCTACAACATTCGCTAAACGGGCGAATTTGGCGAGGGGGAGGCTGACTCGGTTCCGCCCCGCCTTGGCTGGATGCTGCAAAGCGCCATGGGCGCTGGGCCATATGGCTCAGCGCCTTTTTTATGTCGAGCAAAGGCTGGCGAAGGCGGTGCGGGTGCTCGTGCTATAACTAAAGGACTTAGCGCAAACAAACCTCAACCGCACAAGGCGCACATGGATCAGATTTACGACAACAGGTACTATTCCGCCGGTTCGCGCGAGCCGTCGCCTCGCCGTGCGCGCACGGTGCAGCTCGGTGGGTCCGCCTACGCCGGCGTCGACCGCTCCACGCAGCGCCCGACAAGTACCTCGCGCCCCAATGCTCAAGTGAATACTTCGACAGATGGACCGGTACGCCCGGCACGTTCGTCGCATGCGTCGCGTCCCTCGACTCAGGCACACGACAAATCGAGCAGGCCCTCGAACCGTTTTTCGGGCTCGGACTTTATGCGCTACGCCAACGACAACGCGGTGGTCAAGGCAATCTATGACTTTACGCATGGCTCTCTGCGTCCGCTGTTTATCGGTATCGTGGTGGCGCTGGTGCTCGTGAGCCTGTATTTTCCCGTGCGCGATCTGTACGTGGCAAAGCGTTCGAGCGATATCTTGGCCAAGCAGGTCGAGATTCGCCAACAATACAATGATGAGCTGCAAAAAAGCGTCGACAAGCTGCTCTCGGAGGAGGGTATCAAGGACGCGGCGTCCGAGGACCTGGGCCTGGTGATGCCCGGCGAGAAGAAGATTGACGTGCTAGGCTTGGACGACGATTCGGACTCGTCGTCGAGCAAAAAGTCCTCAAACGCCAAGAAGGCCAGCGAAGTGGCCAAGGAAATCGGAGAAGTCGGCAAGGACGCGCCGTGGTATATCCAGGCGCTCGACATGCTGTTTGGGTTTAACGGCGTCGAGGGCCAGACGGTCGTGTCCAACGGCAAATAGCGCCCGGAGGGGAGCCCGCAATGACAAATTGCAAACGCTATAAGGTAGCCGCGATCGACCTGGGGACGGTGTCGTCGCGACTGGTGCTGGCGCAGGTCGAGGCCGGGGCAATCGTGGAATCGTCCAAGCATACCGAGATTACCGACCTGGGCGAGGGCGTGGACGCGACGGGGCGCTTCTGCGAGGCGGCGGTCGAGCGCGTGCTCGCTGCGTGCCGTACGTTTGTGGACGAGGCGCGCGCCTTTGGGGCCGTGTGCGTCTGCACCACGTGCACGAGTGCCGCGCGCGATGCGTCCAATGCCGCGCTGCTGCTGGACGGCCTGCGCGATCTGGGACTTGAGCCGCAGGTGATTCCGGGCGAGGTCGAGGCACGCCTGACGTTTTTTGGCGTGGCGCACGACTTTGCCGGCGAGCGCATTATTGTTGCCGATTCGGGCGGCGGCTCCACGGAGCTCGCGACGGGCGTCTATGCGCCGGAGCGCGGGATCTTTGCGCTAGAAGGGACGCGCTCGCTGGACATCGGTTGTCGCCGTGTGACCGAGCGGTTTTTCTCGGCACTGCCGCCTGCGGACGGCGAGCTTACTGCCGCTGCCGGCTGGGCGGGCGAGCAGTTCGCTGTCTATTTTGAGGGCCTGCCGAGCAATTTTGAGCGTGCCGAGCGCCTGGTCGCGGTGGGCGGCACGGTGACTACGCTGGTGGCTCTGGTCCACGAGCTGGAACCGTACGATTCGAGCTTTGTGCACCTACGCGAGCTGTCGCTGGAGCAGGTCTCGGCCGCTATCGAGCGCATGTCTGTGTTGGACGCGGAAGGCATCGCCGCGCTACCGGGTGTACAGCCCAAACGTGCAGGCGTGATCTTGGCTGGCGCCGTAGTGATCCGCGAGCTCATGCGAGCCGGCGGCTACAAGATGCTTACCGTAAGCGAGAACAGCCTACTCGCCGGCATGGCCGCCACCATCAACGAGACCCTCGACGGCACAACCCCCACCATCGGCTGGACCCCCAGCCTCAGCACCCTCCAATAAGTTGCGGTGAAATACGGACTAAAATCGCCCTTTCGGGCCCCAAACAGTCCCTATTCCACCGCAACTCAACAGCCGGCACTTAGGGACGTTCCTTTTCTGCCGACACCTGGGGACAGTCCTTGCGGGGCGTCCCCACAGCGCCTATGCCAGCTTGTCGATTTGCCCAATCTCCCAAAGCGGAATATTGACGAGCATGCCCTCATCTCTATATGCCGCCAGGGAGGTCCTCACACAACGCATGAGCTTGAATTTTTCGCAGGCTATTTTCAGGCTCTTTGCTTTGAGGTTCTCCGCCGCCTTGACCTCAAGCGGAAGCACGGTTCCCGCATGGTCGATGGCAAAGTCGGTTTCGGCATTGCCGGAGGTAGAGGACCAGTACGCAGGACTTTTGCCTTGCAGCAAGAGTTCCTGTGCGACATATTGCTCGGTGAGCGAGCCCTTAAACTCAGTGAAAACAGCGGATCCGTTTAGGACGATGGTCGGGGGGAGGCTGGAGAGCGCTCCAAGGATGCCGGTGTCAATGCAAAACAGCTTGAAGCCCGAGAGATCCTCATAGCTCGAGAGCGGTGCTCTGAGGGCAGAAACGCGCGGAACCTTATGAACGATTCCGTAGTCCGCGAGCCACTGGAGGCTTTCCTCAAAATCGCGTGCGCGCGCTCCGGGGCGAAGGGCGCCATAGACAAACTTCTTGTTCTCCTTGGCAAGCTGGCCGGGAAGGGATTTCCAAACCAACCTCATGCGCTCAACGATGCGGGCGGGTGCATGTTTGCCAAAATCGGATTCGTAAGCCTCGATGATTTGCTGCTGAAGCCTTCGGGCTTCGATGAAGTCGCGTGTCTCGGCGAAAGCGGAGACAACTTCGGGCATACCACCGACAACAAGGTATTCCTTGAGCAAGTGCTCGAGCTTTTCGGTAACGTTTGCTAGAAGGTTCATGTCTGCGGCAAGGATGGCGTCGGCGAGCGGGTTGCCGTCGACGGCACGAACGAACTCGGCAAACCCCATGGGACGCATGGTGAGCTGGTCGATTTTGCCGACGGGAAATGACTCGTTTTCGCGTCGGAGCGCGAGGCCCATATAGGAGCCGGCTGCTACGATGTGGTATTCGGGTGCAAGTTCGTTGAAGTACTTGAGCGAGGTGATCCCGTGTGGCGCCTCTTGGATCTCGTCGAAGATGATGAGCGTGTCTGCCGGCGTTATGGTTTGGCCACTTAGGAGTTCTATCTGGGAGATGATGCGCTTGGGGTCGAGGTCCCCATCGAACAGCGAACGTGCGCTCGGCTCGAGCATAAAGTCAAAACGAATGACGTTTCGATACTGCTGGCTTGCGAATTTGTTAAGAAGCCACGTCTTTCCTGTCTGGCGGGCTCCCTTAAGCAAGAGAGGTTTGCGATTCGCCCTTGATTTCCAAGCGATAAGTTCACTCATAAGCTGTCGATGCATATTGCCTCCCAACCCTCTCGGCTAGTATAAGGCCATATGCGCGTTTCCCTTGGAAAATGTGCGAGACAACCACGTTTTTACATCGAAAAATGTGCGAGACAACCACGTTCTTCCATCGAAAAATGTGGGAGTATCAACCTAAGCTGCGGTGAAATAGTTCTTAAATAGGCTGGTAAACAGCATAAACAAGAACTATTCCACCGCAACTCACCATCTGTATCGGCATCCAAAAGAAACGAGCCCGCATCCCCAGGGGACACGGGCTCGTAAGCACTACATGGTAGGGGCGGTGGGACTCGAACCCACAATCCTTGCGGCGAGAGATTTTAAGTCTCCTGCGTATGCCAATTCCGCCACGCCCCCGTGAGACTAGAAGTCTAGCACAAGCCGCCCGTTACGCGTTGACGGCCATCGAGTGTTGGCCCGACTTCTCCAGGAACTCCTGGAACTTGGCTTCGTCGCCCTTGTTCTGGTACTGCAGGGCCAGCAGGTATTCCAGGCGGCAGCTCTTGACCTTGTCGCCACCGACTTCCTTGAGCATGCGCTCCAGCTCGGGAATATCGTTGTGGCGCTTGAGGATCATCGTGTCATACATCAGCTGGCATTCGTGCGCGACTGCCTCGGCCTGGCCGCCCTCAAAGCCTTTGATCTCGCGCAGCAATTCCTTGGACTTTTTGCGGTCCTCCTGACCAACGTAGTAGTTAAAGGCCTTAATGACCAGGTCGACGCGCTGCATCTTGGGCAGATTGAGCCCCAGCAGCAAATCGAACATCTCATCGGCGCGCTTGTGGTCCTCGCGCAGCAGATAGGAGTTCAGGCGCAGGTAGTCGCGGTTGTAGCGCGGGTACAGCATGCTGGTGAGTTTGCCGTCGAGCAAACGATCGAACTCGTCCCACTGCTTAGCGGCCATAAGCTGCTGCAGGCGTTTAAACGTGGTGCGTTTTTTGACGCTAAAGAACACCGACACGGCGATGCAGATGATAACGACGGCGGTCCAGAGTGTGCGGGAATCGGGCATATTAGGGTCCTTAGTCACTCATAAAGCGAGCGGTATGACAACACGTACTGGATGTATTATACGCAGCGCGCAAGCAAACTGGCATAAAAGCTCATCGAGGCCGAGTGCTATCGCTCGCTGCGGTACACTTACCTAAAGTAAACCATGAAGGGAGACATTACCTATGAAGAAGATCGTTTTGGCTTGCGGTGCTGGCGCTGCTACTTCCACGCTCGTTGCCCAGAAGGTCGCTACCATGCTCGACGCCAACGGTTATGCCGGCAAGTATGAGATCGTGCAGTGCGCCATCTCTGAGGCCAAGGACGCTTGCGACGAGGGCGCCGACCTGCTGATCGCCACCACCGTTGCTCCCGAGGGCCTCACCTGCCCGTACGTGAGCGGCGTGCCCTTCATGACCGGCATGAACCGCGTCGCTGCCGAGAAAGCCGTTCTCGACGTCATGGCTCAGTAGGCGCTGCCTGTATGAGTGAGCAGAACGCCAACCCGGTAGAGCTCTTTGGCATGCGCGTCGCCCACGTGGGCATCAACGCCACCGACCCGGCCGATGCCCTGGAGATCGCGGAGCTGTTCTCGACGATGATGGGCCTGCCCGTTATTGAGACCCCGGTTTCGTACTTTAACGATTCGCTGATCGAGGTCATGAAGCAGAACGGTCGTGGCACCAAGGGCCACATCGGCTTTGCCGTCAACGACATCGATGCGGCCGAGAAGTGGTTTGCCGAGCGTGGGCTCGAGGTCAACGAGGGGTCGCGCGTGCTGCTGCCCGACGGCGGCACCAAGCTCGTGTACTTTAAGCGCGAGTTCGCCGGCTTCGCCGTGCACCTGTGCCGCGAGTAGCGCACAGGCTGCTATAGCTAGCAAAAAGGGATAGGGCCGCATGGCCTTATCCCTTTATTTATGCCGAGGGGCTTTCTATCGTGGCAGGCGAATCGTAAAGCGGCTGCCGACGCCCTCGACTGAGGTCACACCGATGACGCCGCCGTGGCTGTCGACGATCCACTTGGCGATGGCGAGCCCCAGACCCGAGCCCTGCGCGCCGGCATCGCGCGCGTTGTCGGCGCGGTAGAACCGTTCGAACGCGTGAGCTGCGGATTCCTGGTTCATGCCGATGCCCTCGTCCTCAACACTTATGTCGATCGTGCCCATGCCCGCATCGGGCGTTATGCCAAATGAGACGGTCGTTCCCGCATCCGAATACTTGGCGGCGTTTTGCACGATCACGCGCAGGGCCTGCTTCACGAGCGCCACGTCAACGGGCGCGTCGCAGCGCGGGTCGCTGGTAAGTGCGGCATCGTACGCCAGTCGATATGTGTGCGCGGCATCGATCATCTGCGATTCCTCGCATACCTCGCCGACCAGTGCGGCCAGGTTAGTATTCGCACGCCGCAGGACCGTGCGCCCGGCATCGCCGCGCGCCAAAAACAGCAGCTGCTCCACGAGCTCCTGCATATGCTCGCTTTCGGCCTTGAGGGACGCGATAGACTCCGCCAGCACGTCCGGGTCGTCTTTGCCCCAGCGGTCGAGCATGTTTACGTAGCCCTGAATCACCGCGATGGGCGTGCGCAGCTCGTGGCTTGCATCGTTGACAAAGCGCATCTGCTGCAGCTTGGCCTCTTGCATCTGGCGCAGTAGGCGGTTGAGTGCAACCTCGATGCTTGCCAAGTCGGCGTCGCCGGTAGTAACGCTCGGCGAGTCGACGCTTGCGCGCTCGATGGCCTGCTCCAGTGTTTCCATCTTGCCGCCGGAGAGCTGCATGCGGCCGAGTTCGTCCACGCGCAGGGCCAGATCGTTGAGCGGCGCCATGGTGCGGCGCACGCGGCGGGCGCCGCCGAGCATGTTGAGCACGCTGATGACCTGCCAACTCACAACGACAAGGTAGAGAGGCCATAGCGCGACGAGGTCCTGCGCGAGGGGGAAAGTCTTGGTGGTACGCGCAAGCTCGACGGTATAGGTGAGCGTTGTCAGATCCCAGCCGCGTGTGGGCGTCAGCGACACGCCGTGAACGGCGGCGCCGGGGATCCATCCCGCGGTAAACGCGCCGTCGGGCAGCATCTGGTTGTATCCATAGACGAGGATCGCCGCCGCAATCACCATCAGCAGCAGATCGAGCCAGACGTAGCTCATCAGGCGGCGCCACATATAGCTCCAGTTGATGGCGCGGGCGATGGAGGTGACGCGCTTGGTCTCGGCGTTACGCGCGGCAGACATAGCCCACCCCGCGCACGGTCTGGATGATGCGGGCACCGCCGGCGTCCTCGATCTTGGCGCGCAGGTGCGCGATGTGCACGTCGACGTTGTTGGTGTCGCCCACGTATTCGTAGCCCAGCGCTTCGTGCGCGATGCGCTCGCGCGTGAGCACGGTCTCGGCATGCGCCATAAG
>CAUAGV010000035.1 GCA_958428675.1 uncultured Collinsella sp. | reverse complement strand
TGCTCAACAACATGATCGACGAGGGTAAGGACCTGCTGTTTGAGGGCGCCCAGGCCACGCTGCTCGACATCGACCACGGCACCTATCCGTACGTGACGTCTTCTAACTGCACCGCCGGCGGCGCCATTACCGGCTCCGGCGTGGGCATGAAGAACGTCGACCGCGTGCTGGGCGTCATGAAGGCCTATATCACCCGCGTCGGTTCGGGCCCCATGCCCACCGAGCTTTCCTATGAGTCCGAGGCCGGTCACACGCTGACCGAGGAGGGCTATGAGTACGGCGTGACCACCGGTCGCCGTCGTCGCTGCGGCTGGTTCGATGGCCCCATCGCCAACTACGCCTCGCGCGTCAACGGCCTCACCGATATCGCCCTGACCAAGCTCGACGTGCTTTCGGCTTTCGACACCATCAAGGTGTGCGTGGCCTACGACGTCGATGGCGAGCGCTACACCAGCGTGCCCGAGCATCAGGTGCGCTTTGAGCATGCCAAGCCCATCTACGAGGAGCTCCCCGGCTGGAAGTGCGACATCACCGGTTGCCGCAGCTTTGACGAGCTGCCGCAAGAGGCTCAGGACTATGTGGCGTTTATCGAGGATCTGGCACACACCCGCGTGACGTTCGTTGGCGTTGGCGCCGGTCGCGAGCAGATCATCAACCGATTCTGGAAGTAATCGGGACTATTTGGTTATTGCGATATACCCCTTTGCAGCCCGGACGGGCGGCCGAGGGGTATATTTGCTTGCAAAGGGCTCGCGCGGAGCGGGCCATTCATCCATAGAGGAGGCACCCTTGAAGGCGGACACTCAAACCATCGACATCCTGTTGTTGGGCAGCGGCGGCCGTGAGCATGCTTTGGCAGCTAAGCTCGCAGCATCACCGCGCGCCGGCAAGCTCTACATCGCGCCGGGCAACGGCGGCACCGCGAGCTGCGGCGAGAACGTTGTTCTCGACGACTGTGATCCTGCGGCCGTGGCGGCGTTTGCGCAGAGTCACGGATGCGGACTCGTGGTAATTGGCCCCGAGGCTCCGCTCGTAGCGGACGTGGCCGACGCCGTGCGCGCGGCGGGTATTCCCTGCTTTGGCCCGGGTGCCGAGGGCGCCCAGATGGAGGGTTCCAAGCTGTTCTCCAAGCAGCTCATGGAGCGCGCCGGTATCCCGACGGCAGCCTATGGTTCGTTTACCGACGAGGCTTCGGCTCTCGCCTACGTGCGCGAGCAGGGCGCTCCGCTGGTCGTGAAGGCCGACGGTCTTGCCGCGGGCAAGGGTGTTATCGTGGCGACCGAACTTGAGCAGGCCGAGGAGGCCGTGCGCGAGTGCTTTGGCGGCGCCTTTGGCGATGCCGGCAACACCGTGGTTATCGAGGAGATGCTGACCGGCCCCGAGTGCTCGCTGCTGGCCTTTACCGACGGCAAGACCGTGCGCCCCATGGCCACCTCGCAGGACCACAAGCGCGCGCTCGAGGGCGACAAGGGCCCCAACACCGGCGGCATGGGCGTCTACAGCCCGGTGCCCATCGTGACCGACGAGGAGCACGCCACCATGGTGGCGGTCATGGAGCAGACCGTGGCCGAGCTCGCTGCCGAGGGTATCGACTACCGCGGCTGCCTGTACGGCGGCTTTATGCTCACGCCCGCCGGCCCCAAGGTGCTGGAGTTCAATGCCCGCTTTGGCGACCCCGAGACGCAGGTCGTGCTGCCGCGCCTTAAGAACGACCTGGTTGAGGTCATGCTCGCCTGCGCCAACTGCGAGCTCGATCAGATTGAGCTCGACTGGCGTGACGAGTGGGCCGTGGCCGTTGTCCTGACGAGCGCGGGCTATCCCGGCAGCTACGAGAAGGGCAAGGTCATCACCGGTATCGCCGATGCCGAGGCCATGGAGAACGTGACCGTGTACCACGCGGGCACCGCCGTGGTGGATGGCCAGCTCGTGACCAACGGCGGCCGCGTGCTTGCCGCGACCGCGCTGGGCGACACGTTCGAGAACGCTCGCAACCTTGCCTACGAGGCCTGCGAGAAGATTGATTTTGAGGGCAAGACCCTGCGTCACGACATCGGCCTGCGCGCGCTGCGCGGCCGCGACGCCTGGGATGCCTAAAGTCCGAGAGGAATGAGACGGATGGACGAGAAGAACGAAGAGCTCGTGGATGCGCAGATCGTCGAGGAGGACAGCCGCGTGTATGGTCACGCCGAGGGCGAGCCTGGCGGCGAGGTCGCTGACGAGCCGGTGCTGGTGCTGGGCGATGACGACCCACACGATGCCGAGCTGCACGAGAAGATTCTTTCGGAGGAGTGCGCCTGGAAGGGTAAGATCCTCGACGTCCACCGTCTTGAGGTTGAGCTGCCCAACGGCCACCGCAGCGCCCGCGACATCATTCGCCATCCGGGTGCGGCGGCTGTTGTGGCGCTGACCGAGAGCGGCAAGATTGTGCTGGTGCGTCAGTACCGCACCGCCATCGACCGCGTAACAGTCGAGATTCCCGCCGGCAAGCTCGACCCGGGCGAGGATCCGCTTGATTGCGCCAAGCGTGAGCTGCACGAGGAGACGGGCTTTAGGGCCGGTCGCATTCGCTTTTTGACGTCGATTGTCACGTCCTGCGGTTTTTGCGACGAGATCATTCATATCTACCTGGCCACCAAGCTCGAGTTCGACGCGCCCAACCCCGATGATGACGAGTTTGTCAACGTTGACCTGGTGCCGCTGCACGAGCTGATCGACGCCGTGCTCGACGGCAAGATCGAAGACGCCAAGACCGTCGTGGGCGCCTTGGCCTGCGATAGCATCGCGCATCGCCTTGGGGGTGCGGAGCTCTAGGTTACGCGGTTTTACCAAACCGCGTAACGAGTCGACGCTGCAAACGCCCCTAAGCGGCAATCTGCCTTTCAATCGTCGCTCGCGTACCGAAGTACGCGTCGCTCCTCTTTCAAGGCACCTTGCTCGCTTAGGGACGTTTTCGCTGACGCTGCCAGAACATCGGCGTTATGCTTGTTGGGACGCTTTGTTTTCAGCCTGACCGGTTCAACCGGATTTCTCACGCTATTTATTTCTCTTCGAGGATTGCATGTTTAAAAGGTTTCTCTCGTATTACGAGCCCCAGATGGGGCTTTTTGTTGCCGATACTGTTTGTGCTCTGGTGCTTGCCGCCATTGACCTGGCGTTCCCCATTATCCTGCGCAATTTGACCGGTGGGCTCTTTACTCAGGGTCAGGCTGTCATTATGCAGGCGCTCGGCATGATTGCGGTGGGCTTGGTGCTGATGTATGCCGTCCGCTGCGCCTGCCGCTATTTTGTGAGCTATTGGGGTCACGTGATGGGCGCGCGCATGGAGTCCAAAATGCGCGAGGACCTGTTTGACCAGTATGAGCGCTTTAGCTTTGCGTACTTTGACCGCAACAGCTCGGGCGATATGATGAGCCGCGTGGTCAACGACCTGTTCGATATCTGCGAGGCGGCACACCACGTGCCCGAGTGGATCATCATCTGCGGCATCGAGATTATCGGCTCGTTTGTGATCCTCTTTACCATCGCCCCGGTGCTGGCGCTCGCTATGGCCGTGGTGACGGCGGCGTTTGCGGTCATCATGTTTTGGCAGAACATGCGCATGCGCGAGGTCTTTAGCGACAACCGCAAAAAGATCAGCGGCATCAATGCGCAGCTGCAGGATTCGCTGGCGGGTATGCGCGTGGTCAAGAGCTTTGCCAATGAGGAGACCGAACGCTTCAAGTTCCGCGCCTCCAACAATCGCTATCTTTCGTCCAAGGAGAACATGTATCACGCCATGGGCGTCTATACTGCGACGTATGGCCTGCTCTCGGGTGTGCTCTATGTGATCGTGGTACTGCTGGGCGGCTGGCTGGTCGCCCAGGGACAGCTGCAGGCGGTCGATATGGCGACCTTTGCACTCTATATTTCGCTGTTCTGCACGCCGCTCGAGACACTCGTCAATTCGGCCGAAACGTATCAGAAGGCTATCGCCGGCTTTAAGCGTATGGACGAGGTGCTCTCGACCGCGCCGGATATCCAGGACAAGCCGGGCGCCACGGATCTGCAGGTGACTGCCGGCGCCGTGGATTATCACGACGTGTGCTTTAACTACGAGGACGTTGAGCTGGGCGAGGGCGATGCCGAAGAGCGTCCCGTTATCGACCATATGAATCTGTCCATCAAGCCCGGGCAGACCATCGCTTTGGTTGGCCCTTCGGGCGGTGGCAAGTCCACGACCTGTTCGCTGCTGCCGCGCTTTTATGACGTGGCTGCCGGATCCATTAGCATCGACGGCCAGGACGTGCGCGATGTGACGCAGCAGAGCCTGCGCCGCGCCATCGGCCTGGTGCAGCAGGATGTCTACCTGTTTGACGGAACAATCGGCGAGAACATCGCCTACGGCAAGCCGGGCGCTACGGCAGAAGAGATCGCCGAGGCCGCCCGTCGCGCCAACATCGATGCCTTTATCGAGTCGCTTCCACAGAGCTATGACACGGTCGTGGGCGAGCGCGGCAGCCGTCTTTCGGGCGGCCAAAAGCAGCGCGTTGCCATTGCGCGTGTGTTTCTCAAGAACCCCAAGATCCTGATTTTGGACGAGGCGACGAGTGCTTTGGATAACGAGAGCGAGGAGGCGGTGCAGGAGTCACTCGAAGAGCTGGCACGCGGCCGCACCACGATTATCATCGCCCATCGTCTTTCGACCATTAAGCATGCCGATGAGATTGCGACCGTTGAGCATGGTCGCGTTGTGGAGCGTGGCACGCACGAGGAGCTTCTCGCCCGTGGCGGCACCTATGCCCGTTACTATCGAATGCAGTTCGAAGGTGCGCGTGCGCACGAGCTCGACTGATTGATATGACAGGAAGTTTATGGCTGACAAGAACCCTTTGACTCCGGAAGAAGTGACGGAGTTATTCTCCGAAATCGATGCATCCGGTGTCTTGGATCCCACGCTTGCCAAAAAGCGAACCGAGCGCATGCGTGAGAAGGAGGCTGCGGCCAAGCGCGGTGACAAAGCGGCGCTAGCGCAGCTGCGCAGCGAGGACCGCGCGAGCCAGGCAAAACATATCGACCCGCTGTCCGAGGACGATCCTTCGGGCTCGCAGGTGAGCCATACCATTACGAAGACCGCGATGGCCGTGGTCATCGGTATTCTGGTGCTGATCGTGGGCATGCAGATCGGCTACGGCGTGATGCGCCGTCTGAATACCGCCAACCTGTCCGAGAGCGTTTCGGTGGATACCGTCTCGACCGCGCTCAAGGGTGGACTCGAATGGGGCAACGGCTTTACGCAGTTCCCGCTTGATTTTTCTGTCGACGAGGCCGATGAGCGCACGGGCACGGTTGAGGTGACGGTGTTGGACACGTCGTCTGCCAATGAGCTCGAGCTGCTGTCCAACGGGCAGATCCAGGCCGCGGCGCTTGCGACCAACGCCCTGCTCAACGACAAGATTGACCGCGTGGTGTATAACGTTCACGCCTATATCGACGAGGATAGCAACATTCAGCACGATTCCTTTTTTGGCATGTTCCCCGCGCGGGGTCATCAGAGCGCCATTTTGACGTTTGTGTGGACCAAGAGCTCATCCAACGCCACGAGTATCGACTGGAAGATGCGCATCGTAAGCATGGACGACACCATTGCCGAGCGCATTCAAAAACAGGTGAACTCGGTTTCGTCGCTGATCGAGGACCCGGTGGTGAGCCAGACCAAGATTGACGAGGAAAAGGCCGAACGTGACCTGGAGCATCGTCTGCATGGCCGCGAGATTTTCCGCGGCGGCAAGCCCGATCGTTCACCGTCCGATCTGCTGGAACAGGACAAGAAAAAATAAGACGCCATCATCCCGTGTGAGCCACAAGCCCCGCGGGATGATTTTTAATCCCCGTCCCAGAAAAATCATTATGCATAGAAAGTCATAATTATCATTTCGTAAACATTTCGATGAAATTAACGCCATGAGGCATGCTTGCGGTTACAATACCGCGAGGCCTAACTACACACCTTTAAGCCGGTCCTGTGAGACCGGGAAGGAGAATTATGGCGAACAACCATACCGCGGGCGCTGCCGCCCGCACCTTCGCGCCCAGCGAGCTTTGCCAGCGTATGCTGGCCAAAACCAGCAAGGGCACCTGCGGTCCCTGTATCCTGTATCTTGAGGATGGGACCATTTTTTATGGACGTGCATGCGGCGCCGAGGGCACCGCGACCGGCGAAGTCTGCTTCAACACCTCGCTTGAGGGCTACTTTGAGGTCATGACCGACCCGAGTTATGCCGGTCAAATTGTAACCATGACCTATCCGCAGATCGGCAATTACGGTATCGACGAGACCGATGTCCAGTCGGCCTTCCCCGGCGACGCCGTGCGCCCTGCGAGCGCTCCGGCTATGCGCGGCATGATCGTTCGCGACATGTGCGCCACGCCTTCTAACTGGCGCTCGGCCGTCAGCGTGCCGGAGTACCTGCGCGCTCACGGCATCGTCGCTATCGAGGGTGTCGACACCCGCGCTCTGGTGCGCCATCTGCGCGACAATGGTTCCAAGATGGGCATTATCTCGACAGAGATCTTCGACGTCGACGAGCTCGCCGAGCGTCTGGACGCAGCGCCCACGCTGGTGGGCGAGAACCTGGTCAAGACCGTGAGCTGTCCCGCGCCTCACGAGTTTGTGGCCGCCGACCTGCCTGCCACGCATGGCTTTGCGCTTGCGGCTGCCGCTCCTGCCCGTCACAAAGTGGTCGCCTACGACTGCGGTGTGAAGCGCGGTATTCTGGAGGGCCTGGTCCGTGCCGGCTGCGACCTCACCGTCGTGCCGTGGGATACGCCCGCCCAGCAGGTGCTCGACATGAATCCTGATGGCGTCTTTTTGTCCAACGGCCCCGGCGACCCCGATGCCGTGGTGGAGACCTACGAGCAGGTGCAGCAGCTGATCGGCAAGGTGCCGGTCTTTGGTATTTGCCTGGGTCACCAGATGATCAGCTTGGCCTGCGGCGCCCAAATGGAAAAGCTTAAATTCGGTCACCGTGGCGGTAACCAGCCGGTTATGAATCTGGTGAGCCGTCGCGTGGAGATCACCGCGCAAAACCACGGCTTTGGCCTGCTGTTCCCCAGTCTGGGCAAACTGATTCCGGAGCTTTCCGGCGGCGAAACCGAGCATGCGGCCGACGGTGACCTGCGCGCCTGGGTGCGTCGCGGCGTCGCGCCGGTCGTGATGAACGAGCGCTTTGGTCGCATTCGCCTGACACATGTGAACCTCAACGACGGCACCGCCGAGGGCATCCAGCTGCTCGACGCCCCGTGTTTCTCGGTCCAGTACCACCCCGAGGCTTCGCCCGGCCCCACCGATGCCCACTATCTCTTTACCGCCTTTACGCGACTCATGGACGGCGAGAAGAACTACCTGGACATCGACACCGCGAAGGACCGCCTCGCCGGCTGGAATTTCGCCGAGTCCGAGAACGCTGCGACCGAGGAGAACTAACATGCCTAAACGTACTGACATCAAGCGCATCCTCGTTATTGGTTCGGGCCCTATCGTCATTGGCCAGGCCTGTGAGTTCGACTACTCCGGCGCACAGGCCTGCAAGGTGCTCAAGGAGGATGGCTTTGAGGTCATCCTGGTCAACTCCAATCCGGCGACCATCATGACCGACCCGGGCTTGGCCGACCGCACCTATGTTGAGCCTATCACCGCCGAGTTTATCGAGCGCGTGATCAAGAAAGAGCGCCCGGACGCGCTGCTGCCCACGCTGGGCGGCCAGACCGGTCTGAACGCCGCCGTCGAGCTGGCAAAGGACGGCACGCTCGACAAGTACGGCGTCGAGATGATCGGCTGCGACCTGGCCGCTATCGAGCGCGGCGAGGACCGCAAACTCTTTAACGAGGCCATGGCCGAGATCGGCCTGGAGGTCGCGCGCTCGGGCTATGCCTACAGCGTGGCCGACGCCGAGGCTATCGCCGAGCGCGTGGGATATCCCTGCGTACTGCGCCCGAGCTTTACCCTCGGTGGCGCCGGCGGCGGCATCGCGCATACCCACGAGGAGCTCGTCTCCATCGTGAGCCAGGGCCTTGAGCTCTCGCCTGCCCATGAGGTGCTGGTCGAGGAGTCCATCGAGGGTTGGAAAGAGTATGAGATGGAGGTCATGCGCGACCACGCCGGCAACGGCATCATCGTGTGCTCCATCGAGAACCTCGACCCCATGGGCGTGCATACCGGCGACTCCATCACCGTGGCGCCGGCGCAGACCCTTTCCGACCTGGAGTATCAGCGCATGCGTGTCGCCTCGCTCGCCATCTTGGAGAAGATCGGCGTCGAGACCGGCGGCTCCAACGTGCAGTTTGCCGTGAACCCCCAGACCGGCCGCCTGATCGTCATCGAGATGAACCCGCGCGTGAGCCGTTCGTCCGCGCTGGCCTCCAAGGCCACGGGTTTCCCCATCGCCAAGGCCGCCGCGCGCCTGGCCGTGGGCTATACGCTCGACGAAATCGTCAACGACATCACCAAGGCAACGCCCGCCTGCTTTGAGCCCACGATCGACTACTGTGTGGTCAAGGTGCCGCGCTTTGCCTTCGAGAAGTTTAAGGGTACCGACCCCACGCTCACCACGCGCATGAAGGCCGTGGGCGAGATTATGGCGATCGGCCGCACCTTTGAGGAGGCCTTCGGCAAGGCCATGCGCTCACTGGAGGACGGTCACCAGGGCATCTGCGCCGGTGGCAAGGAGGGTGCCGACAAGCTGAGCGACGATGAGCTCGCTCAGGCCGTGGCAACCCCGACCGAGCACCGCATCTTCTTTGTGGTCGAGGCCCTGCGCCGTGGCTGGGACATCGCCCACATCCATGCCATCTGCGGTATCGATCCGTGGTACCTCAACCGTATCAACGACATGGTGCAGGTCCAGGAGAGCATCCGCGGCCTGCGCGTGGAGGATATCGACGCCGACGCGATGCGCCTGCTCAAGCAGTACGGCACGAGCGACGCCGAGATTGCCGCGCTGACCGGCTCGGACGAGCGCTTTGTGCGCGCCTATCGCAAGGGTCTGGGCGTGGTTCCCAGCATGAAGACGGTCGATACCTGCGCGGCCGAGTTCTCGAGCGCCACGGAGTACCACTACAAGACGTACGAGAACATCTACCGCACGAGCCCGGATGCCAAGAAGTGCGTGGCTCCCGACGAGACCACGCCGGCGGACAAGCCCAAGGCGATGATTCTGGGCGCCGGACCCAACCGTATCGGCCAGGGCATCGAGTTTGACTACTGCTGCGTGCATGCGAGCTATGCGCTGGCGGCCCGCGGCTTTGAGACCATCATGGTAAACTGCAACCCCGAGACCGTCTCGACCGACTACGACACGTCCGACCGCCTGTACTTTGAGCCGCTCACCTACGAGGACGTCATGGACGTCATTGACGTTGAGCGTCCCGACGGCGTCGTGGTGACGCTCGGCGGCCAGACCCCGCTTAAGCTGGCGCGCATGCTCGAGGAGAGCGGCGTCAACATCATGGGCACCAAGCCCGATGCCATCGACTTTGCCGAGGACCGTGAGCGTTTTGCCGCCCTGCTCGACAAGCTGGGCATTATGTACCCGCCGGCGGGCCAGGCAACCTCGTTTGAGGAGGCCGAGGCCGTGGCCGCGCACATCGGCTATCCGCTGCTGGTGCGCCCGAGCTATGTGCTGGGCGGCCGCGGCATGATGATCGCCTACGATGCCGAGCATCTGCGCGATTACATGGCAGAGGCTGCGCGCATCAGCCCCGACTACCCGGTGTATCTGGACCGCTTCTTGGAGGGCGCGATCGAGTCCGATGTCGACGCCCTGTGCGATGGCGAAGAGGTCTACATCGGCGGCATTCTGGAGCATATCGAGGAGGCTGGTATTCACTCCGGCGACTCCGCGACCTGCATCCCGCCGTTCAGCTTTAGCGAGAGCCTGCAGGCGAAGCTCCGCGAGACCACGCGCCGCATCGCGATGGCGCTGGGCGTACGCGGCCTGGTCAACGTACAGTATGCCATCAAGGGCGAGACCGTTTACGTGATCGAGGCCAACCCGCGTGCCAGCCGTACCGTGCCGTTTATCTCCAAGGCCACCGGTGTGCCGCTGGCCAAGTGCGCGGCGCGCATCATGGCAGGCGATTCCATCGCGAGCTTGGGCCTGCCGAGCGACGAGCGTCAGCTCGATTGGTTCTGCATGAAGGAAGCCGTCATGCCCTGGGGCCGTTTCCCCGGTGCCGACGTTATCCTGGGGCCCGAGATGAAGTCGACCGGCGAGGTCATGGGTATCGCCAAGAGCTATCCCGAGGCATACGCCAAGACGCAGCTGGCGATCGACTACAAGCTGCCCGACCCGAGCGCCGGCAAGGTGTTCATCAGCGTGTGCGACCGTGACAAGCGCCACATCCTTTCGGTCGCGCGTATCCTTCGCTACCTGGGCTTTGACATCTGCTCCACCGAGGGTACGGCGCGCGTGCTGCGTGGAGGCAACGTGACGTGCGAGATCGTGGAGAAGATCAGCGGCCCGCACGACGGCGAGCGCCCCAACATCGGCGACCTCATCGCCGATGGCAAGATCGCGGTGATCATCAACACGCCGTACGGTCCGGGCTCGCGCGGCGACGGCTATCTGCTGCGCACCGAGGCAGTGCGACGCGGCGTGACCTGCGTGACCGCGATGTCTGCCGCCAACACGTACGTGAGTGCCATCGAGGCGGTGCGCGAGGACCAGCAGGGTCACGGCAGTGCCAACGACATGGGCATGGACGTCATCGCCCTGCAGGATCTGCCGCAGCACACGGTGTAGTGTGACCTGGTCGGCCGGGGCGGCAGCCGGACACTTTCTCTCGGAAACTGGGCTTCGCGAAGTTTTCCGAGAGAAAGGTCCGCCTCCCGCCCCGGCCTGCGGTGACTTGGCCGCACCGTGTGCTGCCGAAGGGGCTTTGCGCGATGACTAGGGCTGAATAATAAAGCTACTGTGACAACGCCGTGAACGTCGTCTTGTCGGCTGCTATGTGTACGTGCAGCTCGGCTTGGCCGTCGCAGCTGATGAGCACGCCGACCTCGAACGGGTTGCCTTCCTTGTCGTAGGTGGAGCGCACGATCCGCATCGCCGCCTTTCCCGTTACCTGCCCCAACAGGCTCGCTTCGTGCTTGTCGAGGTTGATCGCCTCGTAGACCGCATCGACGCTTGCCGGCAGGATACCGGTTTTCTCGGCGATATAGGCGTAGAGCGATCGCTCCAGGTCCCTGTGCGTCAAGTCGGGGCAGAGTGACACAGGGACATAGACGTAGTTGAGTTCCATGGGCTTGTCGTCGGCCAGGCGCAGGCGACGTATCTCCCATACGGGCGTGCCCGCGGGCACCTTGAGGCCGGAGGCGATGCCTCGGACGGCGGGGATGCTCTCGAAGTTGAGGATGCGCGAACTGGGTTGCCTTCCCGCTTGGCGCATGCGTACGCTGAAGTTGAGGGCGAGGTCGATCCCCGGCGCGGTTGTCCGGGGCTTGATAAACGTCCCCTGACCGCGCTTGCGTATCACACGACCCTCCGCCACCAAATCCTGAAAACAACGACGGACCGTCGCGCGCGATAGCCCCAGACGGTCGCAGATCTCGAGCTCGCGGGGTAGCGGCGTCTCGGTGTCGAGCGTCTGGCTTGCGATGAGCAGGACGATACGTTGCTTGAGTTGGATATAGAGCGGTGTGTCGCCCTCGCGGTCGAAGGGCTCGGAGGCGAGAAACGATATCAAGTCCATGGGATACCTCCATGTTGCGTGTTGACAGGACATAGCGTAGCGAAAAGGCCATAACGATCGAATTCTAGGCAAAAATAGTTGAGCTATGTTAGGAACATACAAAACATAGCTTGAAGACAAGCCGTCTACCTGCACTTTTAGAAATACGCCGATGGAAAAATAATTTAGTTGTCAAAATAGCTGCTACCGTTAACCGATGAATAGTTGCCGTTCGCAACTATTTGCTTGTATCGAACATACGCGAAAATAATAATGGTCTCGACACAAAGCAAAGCCGTGCAGTGCACGCAATGTCGAGGGGAGACCGCCATGCGGTATCTGGTAATGGTCAGCCACGGAACACTCGCTCCCGGTTTGCACAGCGTCCTCAAGATGCTCGGCAACGACGCCGCCAACATCTTGTCGACGAGCTTGGTCGATGGCATGGGTGCCGACGAGTACGTTGAGAATCTTAAGGCGCTGCTCGCCCCCGTCGCAGCCGACGACGAGGTCGTCCTGCTTGGTGATATCGTGGGCGGCTCTCCGCTCACCAACGCCATGAACACTCTGGCCGAGAAGGGCTTGCTTGCCCA
>CAUAGV010000034.1 GCA_958428675.1 uncultured Collinsella sp. | reverse complement strand
TGGAATGGCTCTGGTGACCGCGCTATTTGCGATGGTGTTTTGTGGGGCGCTTCTGCTGAGCGGCTGTTCGCAGTCTGAGAAGAAAAACGCTGAACCTGATTATGCCGATGACCGTGCAATGGCTGTGATCGCTCAAGGTTATCAAAAGCGGTCGGATTATATCGAATCGCTTGGAGAAGATGCTGATCTAAGCTCGAATAAAGTGCGAAAAGAGATAATTAAAACCGAGATCGATAACGACAAAGAACTCAAAAAGGCGCCTTTTAAAGACACTAAGATGCAGGAAGATGTCATCGCCTATCTCAACCTGCTTGACGATCAGCTTGATGTTACCAAGAAGTATGCGGAATCTGATCCTAAATACTACGAGGAATGGGAAAAGGCCTACGACGCACGATCCGCACAGCTTAAGAAACTGGTTGATCGATATGACTTAACAGTCGATGACGAGTATCAAGATGAGTTTGACGAGCTGATTAAGAACGGTAGGACCGTAGAGGAGAAGACGCATAACGATGAGGTTATCAACGGCTTGCTCTCATCGGCGAACTTTGAGAAAAGTGATGATGGCTACGGTCTCTATACGTACACTGCAATCGTCGAAAACACCTCTGACATATCGTTCGAAAACGTTTATCTAAACGTTGCCCTTTACGATGCCGATGGTGTGAGGGCAGAAGAATGCTACGCAGATGCATCTGCCTGGGCGCCTGGCGAGAAGGTGAAGTTTGAGGTAATGAGCGAGGTTGACGCCTCAAGGCTTGCGCCGACGGTGTCGGGTTACAGCGTCAAGGAATAGTTCGCGGGAATTGAAAAGAAAGCGCGGCCGTTTTCTCCGAACGGTCGCGCTTTGCATTGAGCCGTTGACGGAATGATTCGTGCCATCATGCTCGCGCTGGAAGATGATGGGAACGTCGGGGCAATAAAGGAAAGGCGAAACAGGATGGCAAAAACAAAATTTCTTACAACGATACCGCAAAAGGTTGCCTTTGGCGGGTTAGTCGTTGTTACGGTTCTGGCGGTTGCCTGGGGTATCTGGATGTCATTGACGCGTAATCCTACAACGATCAGCGATGATTCGATTCGCGAGGAGATCACGCCAGTCGTTAAGCTCGTGACGTACGAGTACAATTTCACCCAGCTGCTTTCAATTGATGAGGCGGGCAATCCGCTTGGGTGGGAAAACCCCTTTACGTCTAAGCGATATGTCGCAACGATTGACGGCAAGGCTGACATCGGGATCAATGCCGATAAGATGAAGGTTACAATCGTACGGGCTAATATGGCCGATAAGAATTCAGAGGTCAAGAGCGTAAAGGTTATACTGCCTCACTCGGAGATCACTTCGTTCTCGACAGACCCCAATACGCTTAAGAAATATGTTGAGGACAATGGTTTTCTTAACTGGAATCAAGTAAGCACGGATGATCTAAACACGTTATTGAAACAGGCAAAGAAAGAGCAGACCAAGAAGGTCAAGGAAAGCAATATGCTCCAAGAATCTGATGATAGAGCCTGCGCCCTTATCGAAAAACAGGTCAAAGCCCTATGCGGCGATGACGTCAATGTTGACGTTGCGTTTGAGTAGGGGTGAATAGCATGTTGGATAAACGGCAACAGATCGCTGGGGCCGGCTCGCTTCTGATCGGGCGCTACACCACCTTTCTCGACACTACCTTCAACTCGGCATTTGGCGATGAATATACGGTTGATTTCGACTATCGGAAATAGGAGGTCATCATGGAGGATAAAGACGATCTGGCCGTTGTTGCCAAAAGGGAGGGGCTGCCGCGACATAAGCAGGGCTTTGATATCCGTAAGGCCGCTGCCGGGTTGGTTGATGGCGCCGGAAGCGCGATGGCGGGCGCGGTTGCAATCGTACAGAAAGTTGCCGATGGTGCAATGCGTGCTGCAACTCCGATGGCCGATGACGCCTTGGCAGCTATTGCTGATGCGGCCGATGGTGCGGCTGGTGCTGCTGCGGATATCGGTGACGCGGTCAACGATTGGGCATACCAGCAGCAGCTCAATAGATACAGGCCGGTAACCAAAGAGACCTATCAGAGCCCTTCATTCCATTTGCCGAACATGATTCGAATTGTTGACGGAAACGAGCGCCGGGGCATCGATGTCTGTAGGGATGCTATTGGTTGGCTGGATACTGTTAAGGGTACGCAGATTTTCAATCTGTACCGCGAGGCAATCGGGGATAGCGAGCTGTCTTTCTATCCTAAACCATCTCTTTATTCCACATATTACATAGATGCTTTTGATCGGTCTCGCTTTGTTGACCTTGACTCTTATTTTGCAACCATGCAACAAGACAAGATGGCCGAGTTGAGACGGATTGCGTTCATGCTTGGCGCGAAGCGCTGCAAGCTGGAAGTGACGGAGTACGAGGAAATTCGGCGAGGTCACCAGATTAAGGGAGATGTCAAGGCGGGAAAGAAGGGCTCGGTTCGAATCGACGGTTCCTTGAACGATTCAACGAGGAATGAGAAGAAAATTCTGTTTACACAGGAATTCGAGGGTGACATGGTTCCACAGCGCCCTGAGCTCCATTGGTATGCCCATGACTCAGATATTCTCTTGTTAATCGAGACGAGATGCGGTGGAGAGGATAAAAACAAGGCGAAGAGCTATCGGGTCGAATTGAAAAGCGAAACGACCATGACCATGTCTGTATCACTTGCCATGGCTATCGACGAGGCGTGCAGCAAGCTGAACATAAGGGCGAATTCGAGCCTGACAAGCCAAGCTAAGCGAGAACTCCGGCAGTCGTTTGTATTTGAAGTTGAATTCTGATGTGAGGATGTGACAAAGGGACGGTCCCTTTGTCACATCCGATGCCAGAACCAGTTTGTCAAGGGTTAGAGGGTTTGAAAATTAACCATTTCTACCCCGTCCCCTAATGGCAGGTTTGTCACATTCCCGGAAAGCCTGTTTGGCGCAGGGCCTCGTAGAGGACGATGGCGGCGCTGTTGGAGAGGTTGAGCGCGCTGATGCGGTAGTCGTCTGGGTTGACGAAGTTGCCGCAGATATCCTGCCGAAGGATTGCCTTGTGGCCGTCCTCAGTATGCCCGAGCGATTCCTCGTGGGCTTCCCAGGCCTCGGCGTTGTCAAGCGAATCGCAATCGCGCAGCATCGGGATGCGTTCGCAGCGCTCGGGCGCCGCGGCGAGCAGCTCCTCGGGAATGCCCGAGCTCTCGCTGCCAAAGACCAAGTAGCTGTCATCGCGGTAGGTACTCTGCGCATAGGTGCGGCGTGCCTTTTTGGTCAGCAGATGCAGGCGCTCGTCGGCGGGGGAGAGGTCGTTGCGCGCAAGAAAATCCTCCCAGCCGGCATAGGTCGTCACATCCAAGTTTTGCCAGTAGCCCAGGCCGGCGCGACGCACCGTCTTGTCATCGAGCGAAAACCCCAGCGGCTCCACCAGATGCAGGCGGGCGCCGGTAACCACGCAGGTGCGGCCGATATTGCCCGTATTGGCCGGAATCTCGGGCGCATACAGCACAATGTTGAACATGAATCTCCTTGGCTCAGAACGAAAAACCACCACGAAGGGGACAGGCACCTTCGTGGTGGTTTGGCGGCTGCGTGACGGGCGGACAAATCCGCCTCGATAAACCTAGGCGCGGTGCCAGTCGGTCAGGCAGGCATCGAGGGAGGCGATGAGCGCATCCTTGTCCATGTGACGGCCGATGATGCACAGGCTCGTCATGCGGTCGCCCGTCTCGTCGTCCCAAATCTGCATGATCTCGGGGTTCTCGTCGATGATCTTCTGCTTCTCGCCCTCGGGCGCGGAGTCAACGAACAGACCGTTCTCCATCAGGCGCATCTGGTGGCCGGCCTGCTCAAACATGTAGCACATGTCCGGATCACCGGTCTGCCACAGCGGACCCTTGACGCGGATGACCTCGTCGGGCCACTCCTGCTCAACAAAATCAGTGAACTTCTGCAGGTCAAACGGCTTGCGGCGCGAGTACACAAAGGTCTCGATGTCGTACTCGAGCACCTCGGGGTCGTCGTGCTCCTCGGGATGCTCCATGGCCTCGATCCAAGCGGCGGAGTTGTAGGCGCGCATAAAGTCGAAGCGGTCGGTATCGAGCAGTTCCTCCATGGGGACCTCGCCGTTTTGGGCCTCGACGATCACGGCGTCCTTCTGCAGGCTGCGCACGATGGCCTTGAGCTCAGCGATCTGCTCAGGCGTCACGGTGTCGGTCTTGTTGAGGATCAGCGTGGAGCAGAACTCGATCTGCTGGATGAGCAGGCTTTCGATGTCGTCCTCGTCGATGTCCTCGGCCAGCAGGTCGCGACCGCCGTTGAACTCGTCGTACATGCGGGCGCAGTCGACCACGGCCACGATGTTGTCGAGCGCGAGCTTGGGCTCGCCGCCCACCTTGGCCTCGTCGCAGAAGCTCGAGATGGTGTAGGCGATGGGGATGGGCTCGCAAATGCCCGAGGCCTCGATGATGATGTAATCGAACTTGCCCGAATCGGCGATGCCCTGCAGCTGGTTGGCAAGGTCGTCCGAAAGCGTACAGCAGATGCAGCCGTTGGTGAGCGGGATGAGGTCGTCGGTCTCGGAAAGGCCGCCGTCGGCGATAAGGCTGGCGTCGACGTTGATCTCGCCGATATCGTTGACGATCACGGCGGCGCGGATACCGCCGTCGTTAGCGAGGATGTGGTTGAGCAGTGTGGTCTTACCGGCACCGAGGTATCCGGTAAGCATGATGATCTTCACGGGTTTGTTGGGCATGTGCCCTCCTTTGTTAGACATGGCTTACAGTTGAATCTTATGCCAAACGCCTGCTCTTATACCCACGCGCCGGCAAATAACACAGGCTACTCCCAGGCTCCCCATACATCGGGGCAATAACCGACGGTGGCCTTTTTGCCGTTGCGCACGATGGGCTCAGCTAGAACCTGCTGGTTTTCGAGCAGCTTGTCGAAGCGCTGACTAGGGGTGAGGTGCTGGATGAGCGCGAGCGTCTCCTCGTCCTTGGCCTTGGGGTTGAGCAGCTTGTCGATGCCGCCGACCGCCTGCATCACGCTCGTGAGCTCGCCTTTGCTCATCTCCTTTTCCTTCAGGTCAATAAACTGCACCTTAATGCGGCGCTCCTTAAAATAGCGCTGGGCCTTCTTGGTATCGAAGGACTTCTTGGTGCCAAAAATTTGCACGTTCATATAATGTTCCGCCGTTCTAACGAACGGCGGTCACCTCGACGCTGCAAAGCCATCTGATGGGCAATCTGCCTTTCAATCGTCGGGCGCGGGCAAAAGCCCAGCGCCCTCCTCTTTCAAGGCACCTTGCCTCATCAGCTGGCTTTTCGCTGACATTGACAGTACATCGAGGTGACCACCGCCGGACTTATCGAATAAAGTTGGTGCGCTCGCGATCGGCTTCGGGGGCTTCGATGCCGGCGGCCTGTCCTGCCTCGATACAATGCAGGAGCCAGGCCATGTTTTTGCCGATGTTTCGCATGGTGGCAAGGCCCTCGGCGTCCTGGGCGGCCTCGCCCGGCATGGCACCAAAGACGTTGTTCCAGTACGTGGAGGCCACCACGGGCATCTGGTTGATGGTGAAGTATTTATTGAGTACATCGAAGGTGGTCGACGTGCCGCCGCGGCGGGCAACGGCGACAGCGGCGCCCGGCTTGTGCGCAAAGGCCTTGCTGCCAGCATAGAATGCGCGGTCGAGAGCCGAGAGGATGCGTCCGCTGGGATGCGCATAGTAGACGGGGGAGCCAAAGACAAAGCCATCTGCCTGCTCGGCGGCAGCGATCAGCTCGTTGACCACGTCATCGTCAAAGGTGCAGCGACCGCCAAGCTTGGCGCACTGACCGCAGCCGATGCAGTCGCGGATGGGCTTGGCGCCCAGCTGGAACACCTCGGTATCGATGCCCTCGGCATGCAATTGCTCGGCGACCTCGGCAAGCGCCGTGGCGGTGTTGCCGTTTGCCTTGGGGCTGCCATTGACCAAAAGAACCTTCATCACAAACTCCCTCTGCTGTTGGTGACTTCTGCAGAGGATTATCGCACGATGGGGGAGGCGGTGCGGGCGCGGTGCTAATCCAGTTTGGTACCTGGCACTTGCACGGCTTTCCCGAGCAACGCTTTGAGCTCGTTCAAAATGGAAACAGGCTGTCGATCGACAGCGTCCAGATGAAGCGTCGCCACACGAATGGGCGGCTGATATTCAAGCGAGCCGATGAGCACGGGAGAACCCAAGAACCGTTCGATTTCGTCTGCGATCGCGTCGGTCTCTTCGGGATCGAATTCGTCGAAAAGCGCCACGAACATCGGTCCGGTCGAGCGGAACAGACGACCCTTGCCGCGCGAACAATCCATGAGGCAGGCGGCGCTCTCCGCCAGAACGCGGTCGCCTGCATCAAAGCCAAAGCGGGCATTGACCTGAGCGATATCGTCGATTTTAATGGCGACCAAGCCCGCCTTGCGCGCGACGCGACGCATTTCGCCAATGGCGTTGACCAGGGCGTGGATGTCGCCCAGGCCGGTCACGGAATCAGTCGTATCTGCCAAGCTGCGGTTGATAATCATGCCCACGTACATGTTGGGCTCGGTATCGGTGCCGTCCAAGCGGTAGCCCGTGCAGTCGCAAAGCACGTATGCTTCGGTGGCATCCATCACGCGATACTGCATGTAGTGGAAGTGCCACGTACCGTTTATCACCATATCGAGCTCGGCGCGTACGTTGTCGCGGTCCTCGGGGTGAACGCGGGCAAGCCACAAGTCGAGTGAGTTAAAAGGATGCTGGGAGGGCAGGTCAAAATCGCGTACGGCATTAACCGACCATTGCGATTCGCCCGTATCGAGATTGAGGATAAACGGATAGCGCGTCTCGGAGCTCATAGAGATCGCTTGGAATACGCGGTCGTTGCACGGAAGCTGCTCGGCAATTGGGTGTGGCGGCGCGTCATTGTCTTTCGGTTGCTGCACACGATGCATAAGCTTATAGCGATACATCTTGCGATCGGCATCCATCGTCATCTGGCGACGCGTGTCGCCGGCAAGTGGATTGACGCGCGAGCAGCCAAAGCTAAAGCTAGCGATCATGGGCGCCTTGCCGTCTGATGTTGCCTCGACAAGATCGGTGCGTGTCCGCTCCAAGCGCTGCTCGAGCTCGGCTTCGCCTGTCGTGGGAGACACGAGTACAAATTCATCTCCACCGATACGGAACAGCATTTCATCGTGCTCCATTGCCTCGGTGAGCGCGCGGCAGATGCCCAGAATATAGCGGTTGCCTTCGGCGTGGCCAAACTTATCGTTGCAGTGCTTAAGGTGGTCGATGTCAATATAGGCGCAGGTGAAGGGGTCGCCTTTGCGCCAGAGCTGCTCGACGTGACGGTCGAGTCCGCCGCGGTTGCCCAAGTTGGTGAGCGGATCGATATAGGCGTTGCACTCAAGTAGCTGGCGCTCTTGTTGCAGGATGGCATGCGTCTTTTGCAGTTGCTCACCAACGGCGCGTAGCTCAGCAGGCAGCGCGGAAACATCGAGTTCGGCGGTCGAGACACCATTCGCAAGTCGCTGAAGATAGGCAATAATCGATTGCTCGCCCAAGCGATATGACTCGTTCATGATGAATAACCTCCTTGGGCAGAACAATGGTTTGTATCATATCCCCAATCCGGTTTGAATTGGGGATATAAGTTAGCTAATGGGGACAAATGCCCCCTTCGGCGGTGGCGTTTTGCGCGCGAGCGTATCAGTTGTTATTGCCACCATCGAGCAATGCTTCAAAATCCTTCGCCGGCATGGGGCGGTAGTAGAGGAAGCCCTGAGCGTAGCGGGCGCCCATCTGTCGCAGCATGTTCGCCTGCTCATTTGTCTCGACGCCTTCGACCACGACGGGCAGATGGAGCGACTGCGCCATCTCGAGCATTGATGAAATGATTTGCGTGCTGCGGCCATGATCGCCGTCGACGGGCACAAACGTGCGGTCGAGCTTGATGACGTCGACGTTGACGTTCTTGAGCATCGCGAGCGTGGACTGGCCGGTGCCAAAATCGTCCATATAGGTCGAGAAGCCACGGGTGTGCAGGTCGGCTGTCAGTTTGTCCACGGCCTCGGACTCCCCCGTATAAGCCGTCTCGGTAATCTCGATACGCATGAGCTCGGGCGGTAGGTTGTATTGGGCGGCGAGCGCCCCCATATGTTCGGCGACATCGCTGGCGAGGATGTCGACACGCGACACGTTAAGGGAAATCGGAATTACGCGAAGTCCTCGATCGATGCGCTCGCGCAGCCACGAGGCGACACCCTGCCAAATGTACTTGTCGAGCGTCACTACAAAGCCGCTTTCCTCGAGTGCGGGGATAAACGTTACAGGCGAAATGAGGGAACCGTCCTTGCCAATCCAGCGCGTGAGCGCCTCGGCGCCAACGATCTCGCCAGTTTCCATGTCGACCTGGGGCTGCAGGTAGTAGGTAATGCGGCCGTTTGAGAACGCATACTGGAATTCGGTCAGCGTGCGGTGGAACGCGGTTTCACGCTCGTACTCCTCGGGGCGGAAAATGGCGACGCGCTCCTTAAAGTCGTTTTTTGCGCGCCGATTGGTAAACATGGCCTTGGCCTGCGCGTCGATGGTGATTTCCTCGTTGGGGTCGATGGGGCAAACGCCCATGGACGGCCAGAAACCCACACCGTCATCATGCTTGGCCACGGCGGCGCGAACGCGGTTATAGATTTGATGGACGGTGTCGTGCTCAAAGGGGATGAGAATGCAAAAGTCGTCTTGGCCCCAGTATCCTGCGACGCCCATCTCGGCATTCTCGATGTCTTTGAGGACCGTGCCCACATCGGCGAGCACGCGGTCGCCCTCGGCCTGTCCGTGCCATTCGTTAAACAGTCGCATATGACCCATGTCGACGGTGGCGATACACCAAGCGCCGTCGCGCCCTGTCCTCAGAAATGCGTTGGCACGCCGCATAAACTCGCTGGGTCGATAGAGGCCCGTGAGCGTATCGATGCGTTCGGCGACGGCGCTTTTACGCTCAATCTCGGGTATGGGGAGGCTGTCGTTGGGGGCAAGCCCGCCGGCGGCGCGAAGACGACGGTCGAGTTCGCCTAAAACAGCGGTCGCTTGATTGATCAAGCGCTCGTAAAAGGCCGGGACGACAAGACAGACGGGGGTAATGGTGTCGTTCGCGATTCGAACAGGAGCGAAAACGGCCTCTTTAAGATGATGGGTCAGTTGCTCGAATGCCTCGTGGTCCAGATCGTTGCTGAGCACGACGAACTGGGCGTTTCGCGAGCGGAAGACGCGACTTCTGCCGCGGGTGATCGATAACATGCGGCCTGCGTATTCGGCGAGCATGTTGTCGACAGCCTCGGCCCCGTAGAGCTCGTTGAACTTTGCCGTGCCACAAACGCGGACCGCTATAAGCCCCGTCTCGCAACGGTCGCGACGGCAGGCATCGATAGCGTTGATCAGCATACGCTGCGTTCCGAGGCCCGTGGCGGCGTCGACGGTCTCGGCGAGTGAGTGGTTAACAAGTTCGCCGACATAGAGCGAGGGGGTATTTCCGTCGCCGTCGATGCGAAACCCGCGAGCGCGGCAGAGGACGTAGTCGCCCGCGGCATTGCGCATGCGGTACTGCATGACGCGGCGGTGTTTGGAGCCATTATAGATTTGGTCGATGTCGTTGATGTAGGCCTCAAGGTCATCGGGGTGGACGCGCGTTTTCCAGTAATCGTGGCAGTTGTCTACATGCTCAGAAGGAAGACCGAGATCGCGCGAGGCGCCTTGTGACCAAAGGGTGCGATGTTTGTCCAAGTTCTCGATAAAGCAATAACGGCCTTCGTTGAGCATCGAAAAGGCGTCAAAAACGCGATCGCTTATTTCGAAGTCGTCGGTGTGGACTTGCGCGATATTGCGTCGATCAAGATGCATGGCATGGCGTAGCTTGTAGTCGTACATGCGATGGTCGGCATCGAGTGTCATGCGATTGGAGACTTCACCCAGGGCGGGGTCGGCGTGCGACACTCCGTAGCTAAACGAGTGAGGCATCTCGGAATCGTTGTTTTTGAGTAGGACCGTTCGGCAGTGTTCCAGGCGCTCGGCGAGGTCGTCCTCGGTCGCAATCGTAGACAGGATGGCAAACTCGTCGCCGCCTATGCGAAACGCCGCCTCGTCCACCTTCATATACAGCTTGAGATAGAGACTTACCTGCAAGATATAGCGGTTGCCCTCGTCATGCCCAAAGACGTCGTTGCAGTGCTTAAGGTTATCGATGTCGATAAACGCCATGGTCACGGGCAGTTCCTGCTCCCAGATTTCCTCTAGGGAACGGGCAAAGCCGCCGCGGTTGCCAAGTCCGGTGAGCTGGTCGGTAAAGGCCGTCCTAATCAGATCATCCTGACGCTCGAGAAGGTCACGGACGGTCTTTTCGAGCGTTTCAGTGTAATTGCTGACGGTGTCCATGTTGTAAGCGGCTTTCTGGGGTCGGGGCGGATGGCGTCGGGCGAGCTCGTAGTGTACACGCGTCGTTGCTCGGCGCCTTGCGTGTATCCAGGCCCCCGCCTTGCTGCGTTGTTGAGTTACTTTGCCGGCTAATGTTCGCTGTTGATAACAGCTGAGTAGTATAGACAACAGTGCACAATTATATATGGGCGCACATGCTGTGGGCGGCTATTATTCGCCAAACGGCAACGCCTGGGTGCGCATGAAAAATGCGACTGAGTCGATATATGTTGACGGGTATACTTGTCCCGTTTTAAAACGCAGGAACGGAGATGGTCACATGGCACAGCCGGATACGACGCGCACGGTGGGGCTTGCGCTCGAGGGAGGCGGCTACCGCGGTATGTATACGGCGGGCGTGCTCGACGTTTGGATGGAGCGCGGTTTGACCTGCGACCATATGGTGGGTGTCTCGGCGGGCGCGGCGTTTGGCTACAACTTTAAATCGCGCCAGATCGGCCGTGCCATTCGTTACAACAAGGCTTATTGCGCCGACAAGCGCTATGCGAGCGTGACCAGCTGGCTGCGAACCGGCGACATGTTCAATGCCGATTTTGCCTATCACGAGGTGCCTATCGAGCGCGATCCCATCGACTTGGAGGCGTATCGCGCCTGCCCCATGCGATTTACGTGCGTGTGTACCGATATCGAGACGGGCAAGGCCGTCTACCACGATCTACCGTATGGCGACGAGCGCGATATCGAGTGGATCCGGGCGTCGTCTGCCATTCCTGTGGCGACGCGTCCCGTTGCTATTGACGGGCATAAGTATCTGGATGGTGGCGTGGCTGATTCTATCCCCAGCGCATGGTTGTTTGCGCAGGGGTACGACCGCAATATCGTGGTGCTTACGCAGCCGGCGGGCTTTGTGAAGCAGCCTAACAGCGTGATGCCCATGCTGCGGCGCGTGTTCCGTCACTACCCGGAGTTTGTCGCAGCGCTTGAGCATCGGCATGAGGTCTACAATGCCACGCTCGATGACCTGGCGCGTCGAGAGGCTGCCGGCGAAATCTTTGTGGTGCGGCCGAGCGAATCGGTGAAGGTGCCGTCGCTGTGCCGCGAACCGGATGAGCTCGAGCGCATCTACCAGGTCGGCCGCCACGATGCAGAGGCGACTTTGCCGGCGTTGGAAGCGTATCTGGCGGGGTAAGGGTCGCATACGGAAAGCGCATCCCGGAATGGAGGCCCAAACTGGGATGCGCTTTCCATTGCTGAAGATATGAGGCTGCGAATCAGCTGTTCGGCCTATGCCTGCTGCCAGGTGTCGACAAGCTCCTTGGCTGCGGCATGGGGGTCGTCGGCGCTGCAGACGGCGCTTACCACAAAGAAGCCGTCGACGCCGGTGGCCTTAAGCTGCGGCAAGTCGGCCGTCTTAACGCCGCCGCCCACCACGATGGGCACGGGGCTTGCCGCGTGGAGTGCGGCCAGGTCCTCAAAGCTCTTGGTGATGATAGAGCCGTCGGCCGCGCGTCCGCAGTCGCGCTTGGTCTCGGTCTCGTGGAGCGGGCCGATGCCCAGGTAGTCGACCAGGCTCATGTCGGCGGTCTTGACGTACTCGAGCATCTCCTCGCAACGGGCCGAAAGGCCCACAATGGCATCGGGGCCCAGCAGCTTGCGGCAGACCTCGACGGGAATATCGCTCTGGCCTACGTGCACGCCATCGACGGCAATGCCCTGCTCGCGCGCGGCAAGCACACAGTCCAGACGGTCATCGATTAACAGGGCGACCTGGCCGGTCTTGCCGGCCTGTGCGATTGCCTGCGCGGTGTCGTCGGTCAGCGCAATGATCTCGCGGGCGCTTGCCACCTTGGAGCGCACCTGGATGCAGGTAAAGCCGG
>CAUAGV010000033.1 GCA_958428675.1 uncultured Collinsella sp. | reverse complement strand
CATCTCGCTCGGCATGCTGGCGCTCAACATCCCCGTGGCGCTCCTGTGCTGGGGTGGCATTAGCAAGCGCTTCGTCATCTTCTCGATGATGCAGGTCGTGCTCTCATCGCTGTTCCTCAACATCTTTCACTTTACCCCGTTTTTGGGCGACAAGATCATGCTCATCATTTTTGGCGGCGTGGTTTCGGGTCTGGGCGCTGCCATCGCGCTAAAGTCCGGCGCATCCACCGGCGGCACCGACTTTATCGCGCTGTGGGTCTCCAACCACACGGGCAAGACCATCTGGGGCGTCATCTTTGGTTTCAACTGCTTTATCCTGGCGATCTTTGGCTTTATGTTTGGCTGGGACAAGGCGGCGTACTCCATCGTGTTCCAGTTTATTTCGACCAAGACCATCGACAGCTTCTATCGTCGCTACGACCGCGTGACGCTGCAGATCACGACGCGCAAGGCAGACGAGGTCATGACCGCCTATGTTGACCATTTTCAGCACGGCATTAGCTGCGCTGAGGTCATCGGCGGATACAGCCGTGAAAAGATGTACCTGCTGCACGCCGTTGTCTCGACCTACGAGAGTCAGGACATTATCAAGCTGGTGTGTGACATTGATCCCGGCGCCGTGATCAACGTGTTCCACACGCTCAACTTTGTGGGCGGCTGGTGGGGCGGGCATGTCGACGAGCCCATGCCCACGGCCGTTCCCGATCCCGACAAGCCCGCACGCATGGCCAGCAGGCAGGCGCGCCTCAGCGAGCAGGACAGCCTGCAGCAGGACGACGGCAAGTAGGGTTGTGGTATTTTGCCGGCCTGGCGCAACCCTTCCGTATGAGCCCCTCGAAAGCCTCGCTGCTTTTGAGGGGCTTTCGTTTGCCCAGATAAAACCTACCAAATTAAACCTATCCCTTTTTGGTAGGTGGGGTGTATCGTTTTATCAATATGAGGTAACATGAAACTAGACGTTATATACGTATTAGAAATTTAGCTATTTTGATAAGAGTGATCAGATATGCCTGCGCCCAAAAATGCACCGCTTTACCAGCAGATTTACGACGAAATCAAGGATGCGATCGAGAAAGGTGTTTATGCACCCAAGGAACGTATTCCTTCCGAGCTTGAGCTAGCCGAGCAGTACGAGGTGAGCCGCATTACGGTGCGCCGCGCCGTCGAGGAGCTGTGCTCCGATGGCTACCTGGTTAAGCAGCAGGGCCGCGGCACCTTTGTTTCCACGCCGCACATCAATCGTCAGTTCCATGCCTCGACGCTGCAGACGTTTACCGCGCTGTGTGCCGACAACGGCATGAAGGCGGGCGCACATGTGGTCGATCGCCAGATCGTCCCGGCGCGCCAAAACGAGATGGAGTTCTTTGGCCTGCAGAAGGATGCGCTGCTGCTGCATATTAAGCGCGTGCGTACGGCCGACGGCGAACCCATCTTTGAGGAGAACATCTTTGTGCCGTTTGACGCCTACCGTGAGCTGTTGACGGCCGATCTTGAGGACAAGTCGATTTTTGCCGAGGTCGAGCGTGTTGGCGGAACCCCGATTGTCTCGGTTGGCTACCGCACGGTCGAGGCCGTTCGTGCCAATACCGAGCAGGCGGCCGAGTTGGGCATTGCTCCGCACGATCCGCTGCTCAACCTGCGTGCCGGCTTTACCGGTCCCAATGGCGAGCCGGTCCTGATGGGTAAGCAGTACTACGTGGGATCGCGCTACGTCATGGTCATGTAGCTCTAGTTACGCGGTTTTCCAAACCGCGCAACGGCTCGACGCTGCAAGCCCGCCAGAGCGGCAATCTGCCTTTCAACTTCGGCGGCATGACCAGAAGGTCAATGCCGCCTCGTTTCAAGGCACCTTGCTCGCTCTGGCGGGCTTTCGCTGTCCGCGCCAAAACATCGGCGTTGCCGGGCCGGCACTTGGGGACGTTCCTTTTCTGCCGGCACCTGGGGACACTCCTTAGCCGTTGGGGGCGTTCTTAAACGACTAGTCTGGGCGGCGGCCGTGTGCTGCTGTCCGCGTGGCGGCGTATAATCGGCGGCAGATGACTTGGACGTTAGGAAACCATGACTGATAGCATGCAGCAGATGGCGCTCGACACGCTCGGCGCCTATTTTGGCTACACCTCGTTTCGCCCGGGGCAGGATCGCATGGTCGATGCGATCCTTGCCGGTCGCGATGCGCTGGGTGTTATGCCCACGGGCGCCGGCAAGTCCATTTGCTACCAGGTGCCCGCGCTCATGCTGCCCGGCATCACCTTTGTGGTGAGTCCGCTGCTGTCGCTTATGGAGGACCAGACCCGTGCGTTGCTCGCGGCGGGTGCGCGACCCAGCTATCTCAACTCCAGCCTTACTCCGGCCCAGCAAAACACCGTGCTTAAGCGGGCGCGCGAGAGCCGCTACCAGCTTATGTACGTGGCGCCCGAGCGCCTGCTCGAGCCGCGTTTTTTGGCCTTTGCGCAGGAAGCCGCGGGTTCCGCCGGCATTGGCGTGCCGCTCGTGGCCATTGACGAGGCCCACTGCGTGAGTCAATGGGGCCAGGATTTCCGCCCCGCCTACCTGCAGATTCGCGAATTCATCGATTCCCTGCCGCAGCGCCCCATCGTGGCGGCCTTTACCGCTACGGCGACCGAGCGCGTGCGTGCGGACATTCAGCAGATGCTCGGCCTGCAAAACCCCGCGACGGTGGTGACAGGCTTCGATCGCAAGAACCTCTACTTTGGCTGCGAGGAGATGGGCGACAAAGCTAAGGCCGCGTGGGTGCGCGACTATGTGATTGCGCATTCGGGCGAGAGCGGCATCGTGTATTGCTCGACCCGCAAGACGGTCGATGCGCTGGCAGGCGAGCTTGCCGAGGCGCTGGGGCCCAGCGGCATTCGTGTTGGCCGCTACCATGCTGGCATGGGCAACGATGCCCGCCGCCAAAGCCAGCGCGCCTTTATCGACGACGATATTCAGGTGATGGTTGCCACCAACGCCTTTGGCATGGGTATCGACAAGCCCAACGTGCGCTACGTGATCCACAACAACGTGCCCGAGAGCATCGAGGCCTACTACCAGGAGGCGGGCCGCGCCGGCCGCGATGGCGACCCGGCCAGCTGCCACCTGCTGTGGAACGGCAACGATTTTCGCATGCGCCGCTTTCTGATCGACCGCGGCGATGCCGCCGATGAGGCGCTCGACGACGAGCAGCGTGCGTGGGCGCTTCAGAATCGATATCGCCTGCTCAGCCAGATGGAGGGCTACTGCAATACCACCGGTTGCCTGCGCGAATACATGCTGCGCTACTTTGGCGACGAGGCCGCGGCCGGTGCGGGCGCCACCGCCACGGACGACGCCGAGGGCTGCGGCAACTGCAGCAACTGCCTCACGCAGTTCGAGGTCGAGGACGTCACCGATATGGCCCGCGCCGCCGTGCGCTATGTGGCCACGCGTCCCATGCGCTTTGGCAAGTCGCTCATCGCCGACGTGCTTCATGGCGGCAACACCGAGCGCATTCGCCAGATGCATCTGGACGAGGACCGCGGCTACGGTGAGCTGTCGAGCGAATCGGTCGGGCGCATCAAGGATATCATCGGCCAGCTGTGCGGCCGCGGTTATCTGGCTACCTCGCAGGGGCAGTACCCGGTCGTGGGGCTGGGCCCGCGCGCCGGCGAGGTCGAGGACGAGGCGTTTGCCTTTACCGTTAAGCGTCGCGCGTCCAAGCGCAAGACCTCTGCCCGCGCCCGCCGTGCGGTGGATCTGCTGCGCGAGGAGGCCGAGCTGGATCAGCGCCCGCGCGTGGGCGACGACGCCGAGCTGTTCGAACGCCTGCGCGCCCTGCGCAAGGAGATCTCGACCGAGCTGGAGATGGCGCCATACATGGTCTTTTCCGACAAGGCCCTGCGCGGTCTGTGCCGTCTACGCCCGCAGACGCGCGACGAGCTTGTCCAGGTCAACGGCATTGGCGAGAAAAAGGCCGACGCCTTTGGCGAGCAGTTTATGGCGTCGATTGAAGAGTTTGAGTCCGAGCATGCACGGGATGGAGCGTAATGATGGCATCCGACGATAAAACCGAGCGCACTGAGGTGTCCGCCGTGCCGCTGTACCAGCAGGTAATGGACGACCTAAAAGGCGAGATCGCGCGTGGCGTGTACGCATCCGGCTCGCGCATTCCTTCCGAGATGGAGCTCGCGAAGTACTACGGCGTGGGACGCATCACCGTCCGCCGCGCCGTCGAGGAGCTGTCGCGCGCGGGGTATCTCAACCGCCAGCAGGGGAGGGGCACGTTTGTGTGCGCGCCCAAGCTCAAACGAAAGATTGTCCAGAAGGGTGACGTTCAGAGCTTTTCCGAGGGTTGCGCTGCCAATGACATGGTAGCCGGAGCACGCCTGGTGTCGCGCACGGTGGTCGCGGCGACACGCGAGGACGCGGCGTTTTTTGGGGTGGAACCCGGCTGCGAGCTCATCGTTGTCGAGCGCGTGCGCACGGCAGACGGCGTGCCCGTCATGCTCGAGAACAATGCCTTTGTGCTGGCCGACCATCCCTATCTGCAGACGCTGGCTGACGAGGACCTCACCGATAACTCAATCTTTGCGCTCGTTGCCGAGCATTCGGGTCGCGCGCCGCTCAAGTCCGACCCCTGCACCGTGGAGATTGCGCTTGCCGATGCTCAGACGGCCCCGCTGCTGGAGGTACCGGTCGGCGAGCCTCTCTTCTATATGGAGGCGTTCTTTACCGACGCCGGTGGGCGCCCTCTACTGCTCGGCCGCCAAAAGATCGTGGGCTCGCGCTACGTCTTCGACATCTAACGTCCACAGATAGAACAACATAGAACAAGTTTGGTGAAATGACTTCACGGGCGTCGTCGTGCGTGCTATAAATAGGACAATATAGAATGACCGCAGGTACGAGCTACTGTCGTTCAAAGCCGCCACACAAGGAGGAACATCACTGTGAACGCACACGATCTGGTTCAGGAAATTATCGAGCGCAAGGGCAAGATTGAGAACGTCTTTTGGATCGCCTGCGGCGGTTCGATGATCGACCTGATGCCGGCCAACGAGCTACTCAAGCGCGAGGCAACCACGTTTACCTCGACGGTCTACACGGCACGCGAGTTTTGCCTGATGGTTCCCAAGAGTCTTGGCGAGAAGTCACTCGTCATCGCCTGCAGCCACAGCGGCAATACGCAGGAGGTCGTCGACGGCTGCGAGATGGCGCTGGCCGCCGGTGCCGAGGTCATTGCCCTCACTGACTGCGAGGGCTCAAAGATCGACAACGGCAAGTGGACCACCTGGGTCTATCCGTGGGGCGAAGGCGTGCCGCAGGCCGAGGTCCCGCAGGGCATCGGCGCCCTGATTGCTGCCGAGCTGCTCGACCAGCAGGAAGGTTACGAGGCGCTTGCCGACATGTACGCCGGCCTTAAGCAGATGGATGCCCTACTGCCCGCTGCCCGCGAGAAGGTCAACGCCGAGCTGGGCGATCGCTTTGCCGAGCTCTGCCAGCAGCACAAGTTCTTCTACATCCTGGGCTCCGGCCCCAACTTTAGCCAGACCTATGCTATGGCCATCTGCTCGCTCATGGAGATGCAGTGGCAGCACTGCTGCTACATCCACTCCGGCGAGTATTTCCACGGCCCGTTCGAGGCCACCGAGCCCGGCGTGTTTTACTTTGTACAGCTCGGATCGGGCGAGTGCCGCCCCATGGAGGAGCGCGCGCTGGCGTTCCTCAACACGCACACCGATACGGTCATGGTGCTCGATGCGCTCGAGTACGGCGTGGGCGAGGTGCCCACCAGCGTGCGTTCGTTCCTGGAGCCGATCTTCTTCTATGCGATGAGCTGCGAGCTGCGCGCCGCCCGCGGCAAGGTGTTTGACCACAGCCCCGAGGTTCGTCGCTACATGGGCATCGAGCAGTATTAGGTAACGGGAAAACCATTCACCTTCGATTCGCAAGGGCGCAGCGCGAGTCAAAAAAGCGGGCCGTGCCGGGGATTTCCGGCGCGGCCCGCTTTGCATGGCGTCCGTATGAGCGAGGTGTCGCGTCAGTCAGCGGCTTACTTGGCGTCGTAGGCCTCGGCATCCCACCAGTCGAGTTGGGCGATGTTGTCGCGAATGTGCTGGCAGCTCTTGTGGAAGCCCTCGAGTTCGTGCTCGGAAAGGTCGAGTGTGTAGACCTCCCCGACGCCCTCGGCACCGATCACGCCCGGCAGGGAGGTAAAGATACCCTCCTCGCCATACTGGCCGGTCATAAGCGTAGAGGCCGAAAGCACGGCGTGCTCGTTGTGCAGCACGGCGGCGCAGACGCGCGCGGCGGAGTTGGCAACGGCGTACTCGGTGCACTGCTTGCCCTGGTAGGTCACATAGCCGCCCTTGCGTGCAAGCTCCTCGACCTCCATGTGGTCGAAGGCGTACTTGTCGGGGTTCTCGGCCTGAAGCTCGTTGAGGTTTTTGCCAGCGATGGTTGCGGCCTTAAAGGCAGCAAGCTGGCTAAAGCCGTGCTCGCCGATCATGTAGGCGTCGATGGACTTGGGGCTTACGCCGACCTTCTTGGAGATCTCGGTGCGCAGGCGGGCGGAGTCCAGGCCGCAGCCCGAGCCGATAATCTTCTTGGGATCGTAGCCGGTCAGATGCCACAGCTCGGTGCACACGACGTCGCAGGGGTTGGAGATGCTCACAAAGATGCCGTCAAAGCCGGCGTCGACGAGGCGCTTGGCAAAGGTGCGGGCGGCGTCGGTGGTAAAGAACAGCTCGCCGTCGCGGTTGCCGGCGGCCAGCGCGACCTTGCCGGCGGCGTTGACGATGACGTCGCAGCAGGCAAGCTCCTCGTAGTGGTCGTAGCAGTTGACGATCTTGGTGTTGTACGGGACAAACGAAAGGGAGTCGCGCAGGTCCTGGACCTCGGACGTCACCTTGGCCTCGTTGATATCGCACAGGTACAGCTCATCGGCAATGCCCTGCATGAGCAGGCTGTTGGCGACATGTGCTCCTACGTGGCCCTGGCCGACCACACCGATCTTACGCGTCTGGTACATATATGTATCCTTTCGGCCGAGTTTTTCGCGTCGAACCATTGTAGCCTCCTGCCGTCACTTTGCTAGGCTAAAGCGCCATAGATTTTTGGGCATGCCCTAATCTCTACTTTTGGCTGTTTTGGACCACTGACGGTATCGCTGGGCGATGCACTCGCGCGGATGGGACCGGTCGTTGTACCATAGCTGCAACTGACTCGTAAGGAGCATCCATGCCCATTCGCATCCCCGACGCCCTCCCTGCCGCCGCGCAGCTCGAGAGCGAGAACATCTTTGTCATGACCGAGTACCGCGCGCTACATCAGGACATCCGTCCGCTGCGCGTGCTCATCCTCAACCTCATGCCCACCAAGATTGCCACCGAGACGCAGATCATGCGCAAGCTCTCCAACACGCCGCTGCAGGTGGAGGTGGACCTGCTGCGCACTAAAACGCACGAGGCCACGCACGTGAGCGCCGGCCACCTGGAGACGTTCTACCGCACGTTCGACGACATCCGCGACATCCACTACGACGGCCTGATCATCACGGGCGCGCCGGTGGAGCAGATGCCGTTCGAAGAGGTCGACTACTGGCCCGAGCTCTGCCAGATCATGGATTGGTCCACCACGCACGTGCACTCTACGCTGCACATTTGTTGGGGCGCGCAGGCGGGGCTCTACCATCATTACGGTATCCAGAAGTACGACCTGCCGGCAAAGGCGAGCGGCGTGTTCGAGCATTATCTGGTGAAGCCGCAAAGCCCACTGGTCCGCGGCTTTGACGACCGTTTCTATGCCGTGCATTCGCGCAACACCGATGTGCGTCGCGAGGACGTGGAGGTCGAGCCGCAGCTTGAGGTCGTGGCCGTGTCCGACGAGGTAGGCCTGTACATCGTCAAGTCGACCGACAGCCGCCGCTTCTTTGTCTTTGGGCACCCCGAGTACGATACCGACACGTTGCGCCTGGAGTACGAGCGCGACGTGAAGCGCGGGCTCAACCCCCAGGTTCCGGCGCATTACTTCCCGAATGACGACCCCACGGCCGAGCCGCGCAACGTCTGGCGCAGCCAGGCTCAGTTGCTCTACACCAACTGGCTCAACTACTACGTTTACCAGACCACGCCCTACGACCTGGCCCGCGCCGGCGAGGAGCACTAGGCCGTCGGGAGGTGCGCCAGCCGTTAGGCGCTGATGATGTGGGACAGCGGCAGGTCGTGGGCGTCGGTGGGAACGTGGTCGACACGCTGCTCGTCAAAGGCGATGCCGATGATTTGACATGCGGGCGAGAGCATGGGCAGGTAGCGGTCATAGCAGCCGCCGCCGTAGCCCAGGCGCGCGCCGGCGCGGTCGAAGGCTACGAGCGGCACGACGACCATGTCGAGAGCCTCGGCAGGCACGATAGGGAAGCGGCTGCTGTCGATGTCTGTGGCCGCAAAGGCCCGCGTGGGGTGGGCGATAAACGGAGCCGTGGACGCATCGTCGGCGGCAACTGCCCGCATGCACATGCGCTGGCCACAAGCCATGGCGTCTGTTGCCGAGAGCATGCACGGATAAGCTACGCGCCAGCCGCGCGCGGCGGCCGCTGCGGCAAACGCGGCTGGATCGACCTCGGAGCCCATCGCGGCATAGATGGCAACGGTGTGCGGCGCCGCGGCACCCAAGCGATCCAACAGCTCAACAAGCCGCGCACAGATAACGGCTGACTTTGCCGCCCGCACATCCAACCCAATCGCATCGCGCCGAGCAAGCGCCGTCCGCCGCAACTCAGCCTTGTCCATCCCAACCTCCTCTAGCAAACCTGCCAAAAAGGGACAGGTTTATTTTGGCAGGTTTTATCTGGGCAAACACCCAAACCACCACGCAAACCATCGTGAAGGGGGCAGTTCATGGACACCTTCGTGGTGGTTTTAACGAAGAGCGGTTGTTCGCGGCGGTTTGTCTCGATCTGTAACAGTAACTCGGCAAAATCGGATTTAGATGTTACAGATTGAGACAAAGGGCCGGCGCCATTCGGAAACGTCTCGATCTGTAACATCTGGAGCCGATATTGCCGCCTAGATGTTACAGATTGAGACAAACTGGTGGGACGGGCTGAGCTGCCCCGCCCAAGCAGCGGAAAAGAAAAAGGTAGATTTTCAGGCATGTCCCAAAAATCTACCTTTGTTGTGGTTAGCCCAGCAGGTCGACGACGTTAAAGCCGGCGTTGCTCTTGGCGATGACGTCTCGGCCGCCAAAGACACAGGTTGGCGACTCGGCTGCGATGCGCGTCACATCGGCGCCGAACGAGCGCAGCTCACCGGGCGTGGCGGCGAGCATCTGGGCGCGGCGCTCCTCGCGTGCGTGCGGATCGAGCCCGGCCAGGTAGGTCGTGTTACGGCGCTTGGTGAGCGCGTACGGCTTCACCGGCGCATCCATGCCGCTCACGCAGCTCACGATAAAGCCCTCAAAGGCGGCCTCGTCGGGCTCAAAGCTGCCAAGCCATGCACCCGCGCGCTTCACGCGCTCAATCGAAGGATCGATCGCCGGGTCGCGGTAGGTGTAGAACGCCGTCTGGCGCTCGCCGGCTGCGCGGAATCCGCAGCCGTACGCACCGCCCTTCACGCGAATCTCGTTCCACAGGTAATCGTAGGAGAGCGCGTTGGCAGCCACGGCCCAGGCGCCCGTCACGTCGATGCCCAGGCGACGCGGGTCGCACGCGCTTGCCGCAAAGCAGATATCGCTGGGGATGACGAAAGCCTCGTGGCGGTCGCGCGGCGTCGGCACCACGAGAGCGTCGCGGCCGGTATCGGCACCATCGCCCGCACCCAGCCCCAGGTCGCCCGCGGCATCCCAGTATGCGTCAAAGTCCTCGTTGCTGCCGGTAAAGCTCGCCATGCAGCCATCGGCCACAAAGATACGCTCCGCCAGCTCGGCAAGCTTGGTACGCAGCCCGTCCACGCGCTCGTCAAAGTGCTCGAGCAGATCGCGCAGGAACAGGTAGAAATCCACGCCCGAAAGCTGCTCGCGCACCACGGCCGAAGGCGAGCTGTAGCTCATCGCGCGACCGAGCGCCGCCGAGTGGCCGTTGTTGATAAAGCCCTGCTCAAGCCCAATGCGAATCTGCGTGAGCACGTCGCGCACGCGGTCGGCGTCGGCGTCTGCCAAAAGCGTGCTCGACCACACCTCGCGCGGCAGACTCGCCAGCGCATCGATCTTCTCGGACAGGGCGCCGGCGCTCACCAGCAGGTAGGGGCGCACGCCGTCCACTTCGGGCTGGGTCATGACCTCGGTCGTAAAGCTCAAAAAGCCGAGCTTGCCAGCGAGCAAGTTGTCGAGTTCCTCGGCCGAGTGCTCGCGCGTGGGCAGCTGCTTAAGCAGGCGGCAGAGCAGTGTCACATAAGGCAGGTCCTCAAACGCGACGCAGCTCAGGTCGAAATACTGCATGGCGTAGGCCAGACGGTTGGTGGGGATGCCGTGGCGCAGGCAGGGGATGGGCGCGGTCGTGTCCACGACCAGCGGCGGCTCGGGGCGCGCCTCGCCAATGTCGGACACGCGCAGGCGCGGCAGCGTGGCCTTGGCCTCGGGCGTGTCTTCCGCCTCCTGCGCGGCACGCAGCGCGGCCGTGCGCTCGACCACGTCGGCCAGCTCGGCATCGGTCATGGCATCGCGCTTGGCTGCCAGCTCGGCGGCCTCGGCACCCTCCGAACCCTCGGCGGCGTCCACCGGCACCAGCTCGACCAGTGCCATGTGATCGTTTTCCAGCACCAGATCGCGCAGCAGGTCCTCAAAGTAGCTGCCGTCCAGCTCGCCACGCAGCTCCTCGTACACCGGGCCGTACTTGAGCGCCAGCGTCGCGGCGTCGTCATCGTAGAGCCAGGTGCTCAGCGCATCGCATGCAATGGCCACGCCGTCGGCGATACCGTAGTCGCGCTGGCGCAGATCGTACTCGTTGCTGCTGATGATAGCTTCCAGGCGCTCGCGCGGAACGCCGTGCTCGCACAGGTCGCGGCAGGCGTCCTGGAACACGCGACGCAGCTCGCGCGCCACGCCGGGCTGCGCGTTTTGCAGCATGATGAGCTCGTAGGGCTGCAGGCTCTCGGCCGCGGTATAGCTCACCACGTTGCCGCCCAGGCCGGCGGCCAGAATGGCCTTCTTAACCGGTGCTTCGTTGGAGCCCAGCAACGCCTCGAACAGGATATCCGCCGCGATCGTGCGCTTACGGTCGAGCGCGCTGCCCAGCACCAGGCCCAGGCCCACCAGGGCGTTCTCGGGCGTGGTGGCCATCTCGACGCGCTTATACTCGCAGGTCACGGGCGCCTGCACGCCCAGCGGATTGGGCGCCAGCGTGGACGGGTCCTCGCTGGCGGCAACGGCTGCGTCCATGCGGCGGCTCGCGGCACTCGGCTGCGACAGATAACGCTCGTCCAAAAAGGCCAGCGCGCGGTCCACGTCCAGGTCGCCGTAGAGCGTTATATAAGAGTTGGAAGGATTGTAGTGGCGCGCGTGCGTGTCCAGGAACTGCTCGTAGGTGAGCGCGGGGATCGCGCGCGGGTCGCCACCGCTCTCGTGTGCATAGGCGGTGTCGGGGTAGAGCGCGGCGTTGACGGCGTCGTCCAGCACGCTCATGGGGTCGGACAGCGCGCCCTTCATCTCGTTGAACACCACGCCGTTATAGCGCAGCGTGCCCTCGCGTAGGCTCGCGGCGCCGCCCTCGCCCTCGGCGCCCTTCGGCAGGCCCAGCTCGTAGTGCCAGCCCTCCTGCTCAAAAATGGTGGGTTTGGTATAGATGGCCGGGTTGAACACCGCGTCCAGGTACACGTCCATCAGGTTGTACAAATCCTGCTCGTTGGTGGTGGCAACGGGGTAGATGGTCTTGTCGGGGTAGGTCATGGCGTTGAGGAACGTCTGCATGGAGCTCTTGATCAGGTCGACAAACGGCTCCTTGACGGGGAACTTGGCCGACCCACACAGCACCGAGTGCTCAAGAATATGGAACACACCGGTGGAATCGGCCGGCGGCGTCTTAAAGCCAATGGCAAAAGCCTTGTTTTCGTCGTCGCACGCCAGGTACAGCAGGCGAGCGCCCGAGGCGGTGTGGCGAAGCACGTAGGCATCCGAGTCGAGCTCGGGCACGGTCTCGCAGCGCTCGACGGTAAAACCGTGGCAGGTGGTGCCGGGCACCAGCAGCGCGGCGGCAGCGGCGCGCGGGTCGGTTGAGGTGGTAGGCATATGCAGTCTCCTTTGACGCCCCAGCGGGGGCGAATCGAGTCGAATCCTCGAGAGTATACCCATATGGGGCCGCGACTCTGCGGCGAACTGACGACGATGCAGCCGGATTGGGCATAGGCCCCGCGTGACCGCGGTGGCGCGCGCAGACGTGGTGTAAGAGCGTCCTGAGGTCCGTCGCTGCAAGTC
>CAUAGV010000032.1 GCA_958428675.1 uncultured Collinsella sp. | reverse complement strand
AAGTATCCGGAACCAACGATTCTGGAACGATTTTTCGAGAAAGGTGCCCGCGTGCTCAAAGCAGTCGTTTTCGATATGGACGAGACGCTTCTTAGCATCAACCTCAACGCGTTCATCCTTCGCTATTTTAAGGATGTCTCGTCGATGCTCGCGGACATCGGACGTCGCAGCCGCGGTGGCACGATGGCACGCCTCGGCACCATCCTGGTCGACCTCAACGCCAACCGCCGAAGCGGCACGGATAAGCGCACCAATCTTGAGTTTTACCGCACCGAGGTCGAGCGCCGATGCGGCATCTGCCTCTCCGATCCCCTCATCTACGAGGCGTTTACCTACTACGACCGCGAAGTTCTTCCATACAAGAACGACGACGTCATCAACGCCCACGCCATGCCGGGCGCACACGCCGCGCTTCAGGCCGTACAGGACGCAGGGCTGCGCTGCGCGCTCTTCACCAACCCCAGCTTTCCGCAGGGGGCCATCGAGTGCCGCATGGGTTGGGGCGACCTGGCCGACGCCCCCTTTGAGCTCGTCACGCACATGGGAAACACCACCCGCTGCAAGCCCGATGCCACCTACTATCTAGAGCAGCTTCAGGTGATGGGGCTCGAGCCGCACGAGGTCCTTATGGTGGGCAACGACCCCAAGCGTGACTTCCCCAGCCCCGCCTGCGGCATTCAGACTGCCTATGTTGGTCAGGGAAAACCCGGCCGAGCCACCTGGCGAGGAACCATGGAAGACTTCGCCCGCGAATTCAACGCCGTAGTAGAAGCCTTCTACGAACACCAAGTAGCCGACGAGCTGTCATAGGACCCCTCGCTCCAAACAAAATAACGCCGCAGGTTGAGCATAAGTCAGCGAAAACGCCCCTAAGCGCGCAATGTGCCTTGAAAGAGGAGGGCATAGGCCTTCTGGCCATGCCCGACGATTGAAAGGCAGATTGCCGTTTAGGGGCGTTTGCAGCGTCGGCCGGTCCGCCGTTCGGCAGAACGGCGGAACCTCAGGCGTAACTAACACACCTGGGTTTTGCCGATCATGATGTTGAGGATCTCGACGTCGGTGTCCTTCATGCCCACACGGCCCACGTAGCCCATGCTGGCAATCGTCTGCTCGACGGTATCCTGGATCAGGCCCTCGCCGGCACGGAAGCCGCGACCCTGCATGGCCATATCATGTCCCAGAATCGCCGCATCGACGGCAGCCGAGATCTTGGCGGCACAGCTCGCCTTGGCGCCGTCGCACACGATGCCGCCCACGTTACCGAGCGTATTCGAGACCGTCGCGCCAATCTGCTCGCGCGTGCCACCGCACAGCCAGGTAATCGCAGCGCCGGCGCCGCACGCGGCGCAAATAGCACCGCAAAACGCCGAAAGCGCACCAATATAGCTCTTGATATGCACGGCGATAAGATCGGACAGCATCACGGCGCGCACCAGACGCTCGTGGTCGCAACGCAGGTACTCGGCATACTCCATGACGGGCAATGCGCAGGTAATGCCTTGATTGCCCGAGCCGCACACAATGGCGACCGGCAGCGCGCAACCGTTCATGCGGGCGTCGGACCCGGCGGCCGCACGGGCACGGGCACGGCAGGCGACGTCATCGGCACGAGCACCCAGCAGCGTACGGCCCACCTCGGCGCCCCAAGCGTGCGCGAGGCCCTCGGCACTGATCGCGCCGTTCAGCTCAATCTGACGCTCAACGGCAGCGCGGGCGCCCTCAATGTCGCCGCCCTCGATAAAGTCGATGATGGACTCAATCGACATGGGCGCGTCGGCCTTATCCGCCGCACGCTCAGCCACCACGCGCTCGGCGCAGGCGGCGCACTCCCCCGCCGACTTGCCGCACACCGGAATACCGTCGAGCGTATGGCACGTGACATTGGTGTGGTGGTCGGTAATCTCGACGACCGCGGTATGGCCCCCGGCCGTGGCGGTCACCTTGATGTAGAGGTTGGACACACCCTCGACAAGCGACACGTCGCAGTAACCGGCATCGGCGAGGAGCTCGGTCACGCGAGCACGATCTTCGTCGTTAACGCTCTCGAGCACCTCGAGCGCGCTCTTGGCGTCGCCGCCCACGGCACCCAGCACGGCCGCAGCTTCAATACCGTGCATACCGCCCGAGTTGGGCACGGTCACGCTCTTAACGTTCTTGATGATGTTGCCCGAGCAGGCAACGTCCATATGATCGGGTTCGCAACCGAGCGTCTGGCTCGCCAACGCCGCTGCATAGGCAACGGCAATAGGCTCGGTGCAGCCGAGCGCACAGACAAGCTCGCGGTTCAAAACATCGCAAAACGCGGCATCACGAAGGGAATCGGTAGGCATAGGTATCTCCTGCTTGCATAACGGGCTGGTCTCTCAAAAATAATTAGCTCTTCTATTTGATAACAATGCATCAAAAACCGCAACCATGGTTCCGGCGGACGGCGCTCAAGCACAAACTGGCGGCATTCATTCATGAAAAGCGGGTCTTGTTGCCTGCTAAAGTGTTTGATCAAAAAACGCCCGAGCGTTTACACAAAAGTCGCGCTATCATGCAGTCGAACGCGGTAAACACCTTTAGCATTTGCGCCGCACAGACCAGAGAGGAACCATCTATGAAGATCGGTATCGGTAACGACCACGCCGCCGTCGAGCTCAAGAACATCATTTCCGAGCACCTGAAGGAGCGCGGCTGCGAGGTCGTCAACTTTGGCACCGACACCTCCGAGAGCTTCGATTACCCCATCGCCGGCTACAAGGTGGGCAAGGCCGTAGCCAACGGTGACGTCGACCTGGGTATCCTGATCTGCGGTACCGGCGTCGGCATTAGCCTTGCCGCCAACAAGGTCGAGGGCGTACGCGCCGTCGTGTGCTCCGAGCCCTTCAGCGCCAAGCTCTCGCGCATGCACAACAACACCAACGTGCTCGCCTTTGGCGCTCGCGTCGTGGGTTCCGAGCTCGCCAAGATGATCGTCGACGAGTGGCTCGACGCCGAGTTTGAGGGTGGCCGCCACGAGCGTCGCGTCAACCTCCTCAACGAGATCGACCAGACCCGCGGTCTCAAGGTCGTCGACGAGGCCTAAAGACTTACAACGCCATACGCTAACGACAGCCCCCGCCTGGAATGCACGCACATTCCAGGCGGGTGCTCTTTAGTAGATTTGTGAGCGTTTACCAAAAACCTGTTGGGATAAAAAGGGCGCCGCGGATGGAGTTCCGCGGCGCCCAAGCCACACGCTAACAGCTTTAAGGAGTCAAAGCTGGTTTAGCCAAAGAAGCGCTTGATCTCGATCTCGGCGTTCTCCAGGCAGTCGGAGCCGTGAATCACGTTGGCGTTGACATCGACGGCGAAGTCACCGCGGATGGTGCCAGGAGCAGCATCAAGCGGGTTGGTGGCGCCCATAAGGGTGCGCATCTTGGAGACAGCGGAAAGACCGGAAACAACCATCTTGACGACCGGACCGCTCGTCATAAAGTCGCACAGACCGCCAAAGAAGGGTTTGTCGGCCAGATGGGCGTAGTGCTCCTCGACGGTAGCGCGCTCGAGCGTGGTCATCTCCATGCGCTCGATGACAAGGCCGCTGCGCTCAATGCGAGCAACGATCTCGCCGATCTTGCGATCGCGCACAGCGTCGGGCTTAATCATGATGAAGGTCTTCTCGATAGCCATAAGGTAGCCTTTCAAGTAGGTTCGCGCGTGCCCAAGTCCCATTCCGGCACCCGCCTGGACTGCATCGTAACAGAGTTCTAGCTGCAGTTAAACAAAAAGCCGTTTATTGAAGCGTTATTATTAATTGAAGCGCTCCATATGTGTCACTTCTGTTCCGAAGCCCGACTAGAGTACCATCCGACCGCCCATCAACCGCATCGAACAGATCAGACGGTCGGTTGCCACCCGCAAACGTATCCCCTTCACAACCTGCCCAAAGGTCCTACAATAGTTCTCGACAAGCTCCTTCCTTCCCTATAACAAAACGGGCACCCACCGTAGCGAGCACCCGTAAAGGCAAGATATGATAAACGCACCAGACAGACGCATCCTATAAGCTAATTAGCTCCGTGGCCCATCTCGACGACCTTGGTCAACGAGCCAAACACACCTTCGTCGGCAACGAGTTGTGCCTCGGCACGCTGCAGCTGCACGGCAACAGCGGCAGGGGCGGTACCGCCCTCGGTCGTGCGCGCGGCGACAATCGACGGGATGTCGAGCGCCTCGGTAATATCGCGCTCAAAGAGCGGGCTTGCCTCCTGGAACACCTCAAACGGCAGGTCCTCAAGATTGCAGCCGCGCTTCTCACACATCAGGACCAGATGGCCCACCACGGCATGCGCCTCACGGAACGGCAGGCCACGCTTGGCCAGGTAATCGGCAACATCGGTAGCGGCAAGGTGCCCCACGCCGCACTCGCGCGCCATGGCATCCTCGTTGACGGTCCAAGTCGAAATCATACCGGCCATAACCGACAGGCACTGCATGAGCGTGTGGGCGGTATCGAGCGCGCCCTCCTTGTCCTCCTGCAAGTCCTTGTTATAGGCCAGCGGCAGGCCCTTCATGGTCACAAGCAGCTGCACCAGGTTGCCATAGACTCGGCCGCTCTTGCCGCGGATAAGCTCGGCAAAGTCGGGATTCTTCTTCTGCGGCATGATGGACGAGCCGGTGGAGTACGAGTCGGAAAGCGTAATAAAGCCAAACTCGGAGCTCGACCACAACACGATCTCCTCGGAAAGGCGCGACAGGTGCATGGCCATGACGGAGCCGGCGTAATGCAGATCGAGCAGGAAATCACGGTCGGAAACCGCATCGAGCGAGTTGGGAATCACACCCGCAAAGCCAAGCTCGGCAGCCGTCATCTGGCGATCGAGCGGATAGCTCGTACCGGCAAGCGCGGCAGCACCCAGCGGGCAGTTGTCGGCGGCATCAAAGGCGGCCTTCAGGCGTGTAAAGTCGCGCGCGAACATCCAGGAATACGCCAGCAGATGATGTGACAGCAGCACGGGCTGAGCATGCTGCATGTGCGTGTAGCCCGGCAGAATCACCTTGTCGTACTTCTTGGCCGCATCCACCAGCACATGGCGCAACTCAAGATTGGCCTCCATGAGCTCCTTGGCCAACGCCTTGACGCCCAGGCGCGTATCGGTCGCCACCTGGTCGTTGCGCGAACGCCCGGTATGCAAGCGCTTACCGGCCTCGCCGATACGGCGCGTCAGCTCGCTCTCGATGGACATATGAATGTCCTCATCGTTGATATCGAAGGTGAAGTTGCCGGCATCGATATCCTGTTCGATTCCGGTCAGGCCCTCGGCAATCGCTTGCTCGTCCTCGGCGCTGATGATGCCCTGGGCCGCCAGCATCTTGGCATGCGCCTTAGAACCGGCGATATCCTGCTTATAGAGATGTTTGTCGACCGGCAGCGACGCGCCAAACTCCTGCGTGACCTCGGCCACTCCCGCCTCAAAACGACCGCCCCAAAGAGCCATGGAACCGTCCCCTTTCTCCAAATACCAAAACAAGCGCCCAAAGCAATGCGCCATGTCGCTAAAGCGATTTTTCAACCGCTAGTTTTACACATTCCCCACTGTGCGCGGGGCCATGTAGCTAATTTGCAAAGAAGTGACGCACCAGGCACTTGGCGCCCAACGTCTCCCTCCGGATGTTGCCTTGCGAACCATCGATCCAGGCCTTCAGGCTCATAGGGACGTCCTCGACCTTCGCAGCATCGAGCTCGGGCGCGAGGGAAAGTAAAGCATGCGCGATAGCATTGAACATAATGGATACTCCTCATATATATGGGCGCAGAGCCGCCAAATTGATAGAAGGAGCCCCGCCGGACAACCCCGGCGGGGCTCGGACTCAGCCGCAGTCGCGGCATCATATATGCGGGCGGAACGTAGGGGCCACCGATGTTAAGAAGTGTCAGCAAGCATAACGAAAGGTAGGGACCCCGTGCGCCCGTTATGTATCACGCGGATGGGCCGCGCGGATACCAAGGAAAGGGCCCTTAAGCCTGGGCGGCAGCAGAGCTGGGGCCCTGGACCTTAGCCCACGTCTTGAGCGACAGCGTATCGATCTCGATAAAGCCGGCGCTGGCCTTCTCGTCAAACGTGGTGTCGCGGTCGTAGGTAGCCAGACCGTAGTCGTAGAGGCTGAAGGGGCTCTTGCGGCCGACGACATGGCAGTTGCCCTTAAAGAACTTCAGACGGACAGTGCCGGTCACGAACTTCTGGGTATCGGCCATAAAGGCATCGAGCGCGTTTTTGAGCGGGCTGTACCACTGGCCGTTGTACACGGCGGTGGCCCAATCCTGCTCGAGCTTGATCTTGGTCTTGAGTAGGTCGCCCTCGACGCAGATGTCCTCGAGCGCCTTGTGGGCGGTGATGAGCGTCAGGGCGCCGGGAACCTCGTAGCACTCGCGGCTCTTAAGGCCCACCAGGCGATCCTCGACCAGATCGAGACGGCCAAAGCCGTTGTCGCCGGAGATCTTGTTGAGGGCGATGACGATTTCGGAGAGCTTCATCTTCTTGCCATCGACGGCAACGGGCTTGCCCGCCTCAAACTCGATCTCGGTATACGTCGGGGTGTCGGGCGTCTCCTCGGGATTCTTGGTCATAACCCAGGCATCGTCGAGCGGCTCGTTCCAGGGATCCTCCAGGTGGCCGCACTCAATGGCACGACCCCACAGGTTGTCGTCGATGGAATAGGGGTTGTCGTTGGCACCCTCGGGAACCGGAACGTTGTGAGCATGTGCGTAGGCGACCTCGTCGGGACGGCACTTCAGATCCCACTCGCGAACCGGGGCGATGACCTTAAGCTCGGGGTCGAGGGCCTTGACGGCAGCCTCAAAACGAACCTGGTCGTTACCCTTGCCGGTGCAGCCGTGGGCGACGTAGGTCGCGCCAAACTCGTGAGCGACCTCGACGAGCTTCTTGGCGAGCAGCGGACGGGAAAGAGCGGAGAGCAGCGGGTACTTGTTCTCGTACATAGAGTTTGCGGCGATGGCCTTAGTCAGGAACTCATCGGAGAACTCGTCGCGCAGATCGAGCACCTGGCAATCCAGAACGCCCAGGTCGAGCGCCTTCTGCTTCTTGGCGTCCAGGCCGGTCTCCTCCTGGCCCACATTGCCGCAGACACAAACGACATCGAGATTCTTCTCGTCCTGGAGCCACTTGACACATACGGATGTATCAAGACCACCGGAATATGCGAGAACGACTTTTTCCTTGCTCATGGCTGTTTCCTTTCGCCCTTGGTAGCTAGTTAGAACATCGGTCAGTTGCAAGTCATTTCGAGGTCAAAAAACGTGCAATATCAGGTTAAATAGCAAAAAGCAGCACAACATGCCCTAGAAACATGCGTCTATGTCGTGCTAAAACCCAACGACCTCAAAATGACTCTGTTGGGGCATTTCTCCCCATACGAACAGAGACGATTGTTATCGTCGTCGGGAAATTGCGCGCTGGCGTCGGATGGCATTGTCTGCAGTGGTGATGATCTTTACGAACTGCATCTGCCTCTCCTTTCACCTATCGCCGGGCGCAATTCTAATATCGTAAACAGTACCTTTTCTTCGGTAAGCGGTTGTATTTCCGTCTCCGTTTTCGATGGTCGCTATATTACGCTAAAGTGCCAGCAGCACAAGCGACAAATTCAAATTTCTGAAAAGTTTTTTCATTAGTTTGTGAATTGCAGTGCAAATACGCTCCGTTCCTGCGACAATACGCTCGGTTACTGGTTGATGGTTATAACGTCTGAAACAATTTCGAAACGAAAGGCGCGCTTTTATGCAAACTTACGAATCGGACACCAATATCGGAAACATTAAGATTCTCGCCGTCGATATGGACAAGACGCTGCTCACCGACGAGCGTGTGTTGCCGCAGGGTCTTGATGAGCGCCTGGACAAGCTCGCCGAGGCTGGCATCGTGTTCTGCCCCGCCAGCGGACGCCCTGCCCCCAAACTCGAGGAAATGTTCGAGGGTATTAAGAACCGCCTTGCTTTTTGTCCCGACAACGGAGCCTGCGTCATCTATCGCGGCAGCTATATCTATAAGAGCAACATCGATGTGGCGCTGTATCAGCAGGTGCTCGCTCGTGCCTCGGAGGACCCGCGCGCCGTTCCCGTCCTGTGCTGCTACGACGAGTTCTATGTGCTCGCCCGCGACCATCAGTACCACGACGAGATCAGCGTGTACTACAACACGATCAACTATGCCGACACCTTTGAGGGCCTTGATATCGAGTCCAATAAGATCTCGATCTTTTTCCCCGCCTACGATGCCGAGCCGGCGTTTCGCGAGGACTACAACCCGGCATTCTCGGACCGACTCTACGTCACCAATGCGGGCCGCGAGTGGATCGACTTTATGAATCTGGGCGTCGACAAGGGGTCGGGCGTGGCTCATCTCTGCGAGCGCCTGGACATCGATATCGCCGACGCCGCTGCCGTGGGCGATACGTACAACGACATCCCCATGCTGGAGCGCGTCGGGCATAGCTTTATCGTGGACAACGCCGAGGAGCACATGAACGCGCACGCCAAGTGGCGCATTCCGAGCAACAACGACGGGGGCGTACTGACGCTCATCGACGCCATCCTGGCGGCTCGGTAACGTGGCTCGTCGGACCTGGCCGGGCGGCGCGGATTAGTTTTTCGTTCGGTCAGGTCCTGGGCTCGCTCGGAAAGCACATTAAGTGCTTTCCGGCTCGTGCGGAATCTACGAAAAACTAATCCGCGCCGCCCGGCCAGGTCCTAGGTTTACTTTCCTGCCGCCAAGATGGCGTCTTGAGTGTCTAGATACTTAGCTGAAATGATTTGAGCAGAGGGGAGCCCCTTGTTGGAAGGGGCTCCCCTCTGTTTTGGTTACTGTGGGACAAATTAATCAGTAGTGTTTGTCCCAAATCTTAAGTATGTGGGGGCTTGCGTCTTGGGCGAGCTTGCCTTACGGAGTGCTTCCCTATTTCGCGTCGGCCCAGGTTATGCCGGTGCTGGCTTCGGCGATCAACGGTACGCGGAGGTCTACTACGTGTTCCATGACGTCGCGGACCATGGCGGTGAGGCGCTCGACTTCGTTGACGGGGCATTCAAAGTCAAGTTCGTCGTGTACTTGTAGGATCATGTGGGCGGCAAAGCCCTCTTCTTCCAGGCGGCGGCTTACGCGGGCCATGGCGATCTTGATGATGTCGGCCGCGGTGCCCTGCATGGGATGGTTCATGGCCGTGCGCTCACCAAAGCCGCGGAGCTGTGGGTTTTTGGCTTTGAGCTCCGGAATATGGCGACGGCGGCCGTACATGGTCTCGGCGTAGCCCGTCTGCTTGGCACGCGCCACCACGTTGTCGAGGAACGTGCGCACGCCCGGGTAGGCCTCGTAGTAGCGATCGATCATGTCGCGCGCCTCAGCCATCGAGATGTGCAGCGACTGCGACAGGCCGTAGGCCTGCTGACCATACACGATGCCAAAGTTCACGGCCTTGGCGCGGCTGCGCAGGTCGGGCGTCACCTCGGACACCGGCACGCCAAATACGCGCGCGGCCGTCTCGGCATGGAAGTCCTCGCCCTCGTTGAAGGCGCGCACCAGATGCTCGTCGCCCGAAAGATGCGCGAGCAGGCGCAGCTCGATCTGCGAGTAGTCCACCGCCAAAAAGACGCTTCCCTCGCCCGCCGAGAACGCCGTCTTGACGGTACGCCCCAGCTCCGATCGCGTCGGAATGTTTTGCAGATTGGGGTCGCTCGAAGACAGGCGCCCCGTCGCGGTGATGGTCTGGTTGTACGTGGTGTGCACACGCCCGTCACCACGGCGCAGCGGACCTAGCGTGTCCAGATAGGTCGACTTAATCTTGGACTTCTCACGCCAGTCCAAAATCAGGCGCACGATCTCGTGGTCGCGGGCAAGGTCGCTCAGCACCTTGGCGTTGGTCGAATAGTAGCCGCGCTTGGTCTTTTTTAGGCCCTTGGTCGGAAGCCCCATAACATCAAACAGCACGTGCGAGAGCTGCATGGGGCTGCCGATGTTAAAGGTCTCGTCGCCTGCCAGGTCACGAATGCTGCGCTCGACCTCGGTGATCTGGGTCGCCAGACCCTCGGACAGGCTGCGCAGCCGATCGGGATCCACGAGCATGCCCGCGCGCTCCATCTTGGCAAGTACCGGAACGAGCGGCATCTCGATGCCATCGAACACGTTGGCGGCATTCTCGCGGGCCATGCACTCGCGCAGCGGTGCGACCAGCGCCAGTGTCAGGGCCGCAGTACGGGCGGCTGGCACCGGAGCGTTCTCACCAGCACCCTCTGCGCCGCGCGCCGCAGGCAACGCCATCTGCAAATACGTATCGGCAAGATATGCCTCATCGAACTCGGAACGATCGGAATCCAGCAGATAGGCAGCCACCACGGTATCGAAGATGCGCGTGGAATCGGCAGCGAGCGGATCCATGAGCTCGGGCTCAGAAGAATCGATGGGCGAAAGCTCGTGCAGCAGCGCCTTCATATCCGGGCTCGCCACACAGCCCTCCATAAACAGGCGCGCAAGTACGCCGGCGATCACGCCGTGGACGAAGTTGAAGCCCTCGACAGCGGCAGGCGTGCCGTCATCGGCTTCCTCGAGCGCGAACAGGCCCTTGGACGTCGCCAACCACAGTGTGCGCGTCAGTCCAAAGAGCGCGCCCTCTTCCTTGTCGTCGTCCACCACGGCGGCGACCCACTCGCCCGCCTCGATCGCACGGGCAACCTCGGACGCCACGGCAGCAAGCGCCTCGGCATCGCCGGCAGCGGTGCGCTCAATCGTGGGCATCTCAAACGTGCTAGCAGCGGCAGCAGCGCCACCCTCGTCACCGATCAGTGCCAAGAAACGGTTCTGCATGGCCGTAATGCCAAGCGTACCCAGCGCCGCAGACACCTCGTCGGCAGAAAACGCCGGGAAGGACGTCGCGTCAAAGTCGAGCTCAACGGGCGCATCGGTGCGAATGGTCGCCACCTTACGACTCAGCAGCGCGTCGTCGATGTGTGCGCGCAGGTTTTCTCCCATCTTGCCCTTGACCTCGTCGGCGTGTGCGATGACCTCGTCCAGGCTGCCGTACTGCGCGATGAGCGCGCTTGCCTTTTTGGGGCCGATACCCGGTACGCCGGGAATGTTGTCCGACGTGTCGCCCTTCAGACCATAAAAGTCGGGCACGAGCGCCGGCGTGATGCCGTGATACAGATCGTCCACGCTCTCGGGCGTCATGATCGCCACGTCGGACAGGCCCTTGCGGGTCGAGACCACGTTGACGTGCTCGGTCACGAGCTGATACATGTCGCGGTCGCCGGTCACCAGCAGCATGTCGCAGCCGGCCTCCTCACCCAGGCGCGCCATGGTTCCCAGGATATCGTCGCCTTCCCAGCCCTCAGACTGCAGAATCGGCACATTGAGCGCACCGAGCAGCTCCTTGATCATCGGAAACTGCGCGTGCAAATCGGGGTCCATGGGCGGGCGCTGCGCCTTATACTGCGGCAGCATCTCCATGCGCACGCGCGGCTTGCCTTTATCAAACGCCACGACCACGCCGTCGGGGTTAAAGGCGTCAATCATCTTGAGGAACATATTCAAAAAGCCAAAGATTGCGTTGGTGGGACGACCGTCCGGCGCGTTCATGGTGGGCGGCACGGCGTGGAAGGCGCGGTGCATGAGCGAGTTGCCGTCGATGACGGCAAAGGTACGGCGCTTTTCAGACATATTGAATACCTCGCTTTGGGCTGGGCACGGTTTGCTCACACCAGTTTACACGCTCCCCGCCCCGCGGCCACCGCACATCAGGCTTCCCTGCCGCCGCGGGCCCGCGCGTGATACGATGGCTCACGGTACATCAACCAGCACGATCGATCCGAAAGGAGCCTGCGTCATGGAGCGTCCCTGCGCATGGAAAAAGTACACGCCACAGCAAATCGAGGAGCTCGAGGAGCTTTGCCGCGGCTATAAGCAGTTTTTGAGCGAGAACAAGACCGAGCGCTTGTGCGTCAAGACCGGCATCAAGATGGCCGAGGAGGCGGGATACGTCGACTTGGAGACCGTGATCGCCGAGGGCCGCGCGCTCAAGGCCGGCGACAAGGTGTACGCCGCCAATCACGGCAAGGACCTCATGCTCGTCAACCTGGGCACCGCCCCGCTCGAGCAGGGCTTTAACATCCTGGGCGCCCACGTGGACTCGCCGCGCCTGGACCTCAAGCAGAACCCCGCCTTCGAGGCCGGCGACATGGCTTATCTCGACACGCACTACTATGGCGGCGTCAAGAGCTACCACTGGGTCGCTTCCCCGCTCGCACTCGTGGGCGTCATCTGCAAAAAGGACGGCACCACCGTCGACATCAACATCGGTGACAAGGCCGACGACCCGGTCTTTACCATCTCCGACCTGCTGATCCACCTCTCGAGCGAGCAGATGGCCAAGCCCGCCAAGGACGCCGTCGACGCCGAGATCCTCGACGTGA
>CAUAGV010000031.1 GCA_958428675.1 uncultured Collinsella sp. | reverse complement strand
TGCCTCCCTTTTCTCGAAGCTTAATTTCAAAGTCCAAGAAATGGGATGCGGTTCAAATGAGTGCTTGCCGCCCGGCCGGCGGGCCGGCGAATCGTCAAAGACTGTCCCCGATGACCAGTCATTTAAGAACGTCCCCGATGACTACTCTTGCACCTTGAGGGCCTCGGCTAGGCTGACGTGCTTGATAGAGCGCGTGTGTAGCAGCGCCACGACCAGGTAGGCCGCAAAGCCAATGCCGACGCATGCAGCCATGGACCAAGCGGGCACGTAGATCTCGATATTGCCGTTGTAGGCGAGCAGCATCGAGCGGAAGATGGCCGTGAGCGAGCCAATAATGACCGGCAGGCTCAGCACGAGCGACGCCGCCACGCACAGCGTGATCGAGCGGATGTACAGATGCGAGATCTCGCTATCGCGATAGCCAAAGACTTTCATGTAGCTGATCGAACGGGCGCTGTGGTCGATCACCGCCTTGGTCAGCAGGTACATAAACAGCAGGAAGATAAACACCGCGAGCCCGACCATCATGCCGATCATTTTGCTCATCATGCCGATGAACTGGTCGCCCACGGCGCGCATGTCGTCGGGCGTGGTGTCGCCGGCAAAGTAACGAGCATCGAGGTCGAGCTTCTCGTCGCTCACATAGCCGTTAAAGTAGGCGGCGTCGTTGCCGAACAGCTCGTTAAAGTCATCGATACTCATATAGATATTCATGTCCGACTTTGAGCCCCAGATGCAGTCCTTGCCCGCGTACTTAAAGGAATGATGCTCGCCCTCGTACTTGTCGCTGAGTGTGACCTTCTGGCCCTCGCTCCAGCCAAACTTGTCGAGCAGGCCGCCGCCAAAGACAACGCGGCCGTCGCCGACATCGAGGTTCTTCCAGTAGCGCGAGTTGGGCGAGATGCCGTAGACAGAGATGGCCTCTGTGCCGTTTCCCTCGCCTCGGTCGTATTGCAGCTGGTAGACGGCATATTTCTCGGCCTGCGCGATTGCGTCCGCGCCGTTATCGGTCGTATTGACCGGATGGATATCGTCGTTGTCAGTGTCGATCTTAGAGGCCTTGTCGATCAGGTCGATGGCCTCATCGCGGTCGCAGCCGAGGGCATCGGCAAGATCGTCAAGGCGCGCATAGAGCGCATCCTTCTTGTCCTGGACGTTTGCAAGCGCACGTTGCGCCGCAGACAGGCTCTCGGCAGACGGAGATGCGGTCGCGGCATCGGCTGCCGTCTGCGCCGCATCGGCCGCGCCGTCAAGCTCGTCATCGGCATCCTGGGCGGCAGAAAGCAGCGCGCCGTCAACCGACTGCAAGCGCTCGAGTGCCGACCACTGCTCGCGCTCCTCGGCAGTGCCCTCGAGCTCCAGCGGCGCCTTGAGCGTGTACAGGTGCTCGGCGACCAGGCTCGTCTCGAGGTTGTCCGCATAGTGCGTCATCGTGGGCAGGATCGCCAGACCAAAGAGCAAAAGCAGCGACCCAAACGCGATGCCCACGAAGAGCGTGGCGAAGTTGCCCAGATTGCGCAGGAAGATACGCAGGCGGAAGCGCGAGACAAAGCCCATGCGCTCCGGCAGCCGCAGACCGCGCTTGGTGCCCGACTTACCGCTCGCCTCGTGGCGAAGGAACTGCAGCGGCGTCTTGCCCATCTTGCGGAGCAGGCCCACCAGCGTGATGAGGATGAGCGCGGCGGCGGGAACCACGGCGCACTTCACAAAGATCCCCCAACTCCAGTACACCTGGAAGGGCGGCAGACTGTACGAGCCGTAGTAGAGACCGCGCATGGGCTCGGTAAAGAACGCAACGCCGAGCGCGGTGCCCAAAAGTGCCGCGAGCACGCCCACGATGGCAGGAAGTGCCAGGTAGTGCAGCACGATCTCGCGACGGCGATAGCCGCTGGCGAGCAGCGTGCCGATAATGGCGCTCTCCTCCTCGATGGTGGCGTCGGTGAGCACCACAAAGACAAACGCCATGATCACGATGATAATGTTGAGCAACGTCATCCACATCATGGAGTCGCCGTCCACGTCGTCGCGCGCATAGCCAATGCCCTGGTTGGAATCGGCATCGATCAGATCGTCCACGCGCGCATCGGCGTCGGTCAGCGCCTCGACCATATCCTGCTCCGCATCAATGCGGTCCGCGGTGGAGAGGTCGCGGTCGTTAAAGGTAAAGGAGTACGTATAGGCGGGCGCGCCGCCGGCATCCTCGAGCGCGGCAAAACCGGCGTCGGTGACCTCGGCGACACCATACGTGATGGTGTTCACCGTAAAGTCCGAATTGTCGAGGAACAACGCCTGGCTATCGGGCTGCGTCATGATGCCGCAGATGGTGTAGGTGCGCCCCTCGAGCTCGACCTTATCGCCGATGGCGAGGTCGTTATTGGTGGCAAAGACGCGGTCGATAGCCACCTCGTTGTCCGCCTTTGGCTGCCTGCCTTCGCAGTAGGACGCAATGTCAACCTTGGTGCGATGCGCGTAGGTGCGCAGGGTGCGCTTGGTGCCGTCGTCGCCAGCCGCCTTTTTGATGATGGCGTCGATAGAGAAGTTCTTGTAGAACGTAACGCCGCCGACGTCCTCAGCCGCGTCTTCGGCAGCCTTGAGCTGCTCGTCGGTGGCCTCGAAGGAGGTAGTTACGCGGCCGTCCTCAATCGTGTAGTCTTCGCGCATGTCATCAATGAGGCAGCCGATGGAATGCGCCGCGAGCAAAAAGCCCGAGGTAAGGGCGATGCTTCCGCACATAAGCAAAAAGATGCCCAGGTACTTGCCGATATTGCGGCGCAGCTCGCGCGGGAGACGTTTTGCGAGAGGTGTCATGGCGTCGCCTACCAATCGAGATCGGCGGCCGCAACGGGCGACTCGTTGAGCTCGTCCTCGACGATGCGGCCGTCGCGCAGGCGCAGCACGCGATTTGCCATGCGCGCGATGGCGGCATTGTGGGTGACAATGATGATGGTGCAGCCGTAGGTGCGGTTGACATCCTCCATGAGCCGCAAGATTTCCTTGGATGTCTTGTAGTCGAGCGCGCCCGTGGGCTCATCGCACAGCAGCAGGCCCGGATTTTTGACGAGCGCACGGCCGATGGCGCAGCGCTGCTGCTGGCCACCTGAGACCTGGCGCGGAAACTTGTTGCGGTGCTCGTAGAGGCCCAGCGAGCGCAGCAGATCGTCGACATTGAGCGGGTTTTTGGACAGGTGCGCCGTGACCTCGATGTTTTCCTTGATGGTAAGGTCGGGCACCAGGTTGTAGAACTGGAAGACAAAGCCCAGCTCGCGGCGTCGGTACTCGCCCAGATCGGCGGGCTTGAGCGCCGTGAGATCGCAGCCGTCCACCATGATGGAGCCGCCGTCGGCATCCTCCAAGCCGCCGATCAGGTTGAGAAAGGTCGACTTGCCCGAGCCCGAGGGCCCCAGCATGACGCAGATCTCGCCGCGGTTGATGGACGTGTCGATGCCGTCGAGCACCGTCAGGCGTGCATCACCGTCGCCATAGTGTTTCTTGAGTCCGTTGACCTGGACATAGGCTTGCTTTGTCGCCATGCTATCCCCCGTTGTTAGCCTTCTGCTACTTTTCTAGGCTAATAGTAAACCCAGGTGAACTATTTTTAAGCGACGTGCGCGAACTATTTTCCAACCTACTCATTGGGGACAGACTTAAATGAGCGATTTCACTCATTTAAGTCTGTCCCCAATGAGTGGTCCCCAAGTGCCGACATATTGGGACAGTCCCTGCCAGCCCTGCCGGCGAGCCGGCGAATCGGCAAAGACTGTCCCCAATGACTAGGTGGCTAGGCGTGGGATTTGTTGTGGGCGAGGGCTAGGCCTACGGCGGCGATGGCGGCGGCGAAGAGCACGGTGACGCCCAGGTCGCAGGCGATGTCGCCCAGCACGGTGGACGTCAGGTCCGCGGCGAGCGCCTTGCCGATCGCGTCGCTCACCCAATACGTCGGCACAAAGTGCGCCGCCGTCTGCACGGCCGGACCCATCAGCGACAATGGCATCCAGGCGCCGCCCAAAAACGTCATGAGCAAGCCGAGCAAGTTGCCCACGCCGTTGAGCAACTCCTCGCGAGCGCCCAGGCTCGACAGCGTAAAGCCAACGGCCAGCGGCGTGCACGCCAGGGCAAACGTTGCCGCCAGCGCCAGGCACACGCGCCCCACGCCGACCTCGGCGACCGCGCCGGCAAAGCCCACGACGCCCATCATGCTCGACACGAGCCAGATGCAGACGGTGAGCACGGCGGCGGCCGCGAACACAGCGAGCGAACGCTGGCGCTCAGAGACCGGGCTGGCATCCATGCGGCGCACGCGCTCGGGCTCGTTCATGCCCGAGAACACCAGCCCCACCGACACGATGACCGACGAGATGATCGCGTACGCGCCAAAGTTGAAGTACGACTTGAGCGTGGCGGCGGCAGTCGAGTTAACCTTAACCTGCTCGATCTGGACCTCCGCGCGTTTTGCGGCGGCATGCTCGGCGGCCTTGGCGACGTCACCGTTAGAGGCAGCGGGTTCAAGCGCAGCCGCAGCGCCCGCGAGCGAGATCCACCGCGAGGCCTCGGCAGACGAAAGCGCCGCCGCCATGGTGCCGGAGCCGTAGGTCACATCGAGCTTGGGCAGGGCCTCCCCCGCACGGGCGGCTGCAACAAGATCGTCCTCGAACCCCTCCGGGATAAAGAACACGCAATCGGCGCTGCCCTTGGCGCTGTTGCTCTTGGAGAGCGCATCGGCAAGGTCGTACGTGTCGTCGCCGACGCCCGTGACCAGGTCAAAGCGTGAGTCCAGGTGCTTGGTAAGCGCCCGCGAAAGATCGCTGTCGTCGCGGTCGACCACGATCACGTTGGCGTCGTAGGGCTCGTACTCGGTAAGCTGCGACGAGTTCCAGCTCACCGAGGCAGCAATGAACACACCCATGAGCGAAATGAACACCGTATAGATGAGCAGGTAGAACGGGTGCGCGAGCGCCATGCGAAGCGCGGTCTTAAAGGTGCTCATAGCGGCTCCTTCCAAAGATCAGCGTAGCGGCGGCGACAAACACCAGGGTCATCAGGACGAGCGCGCCGGCGCGAACGGCAAAGGGCCCCAGGTCCTCAAAGAAATACAGACGGTTGAACATGTCGCAGATGAGCTTGACGGGGTTGAGCCAGCACTCGGCCGGGCAGGCGCGGGCGACGTCGTCGGCAAGCGCCATCGCCGGCTCGCCGTAGAGGCCGGCGAACAGGGCGCACGTGGTGGCAAAACCCGTGAGGATGCCCGACTTGGACGCCTTGCCGCCCTTAACGGGAAGCGTGCCCACAAAAAGCCCCAGGCCCGTGGCGGCAAGCGCGGAGGCAGCCCCGCCCAGCAGGCACAACCCCTCGCGCCCGCCAAAGTCGACGCCCACGACCAGGCGCACGTAGCCGATCGCAACCGCCATCGATGCAAAGGAAACCAGCCACGAGCCGACAAAAATGCCGGCCAGCGACGCCGTCTTGGAAAGACCGCCCACGCAGCGGCGCGCGCCAAGGCCCGACAGATTAGGCTGCAAATCGACGACGCTCAAGGCGGCAAACTCGGCAGACATCATCGCGACCAGGCCAAAGAGCGCGTAGTAGTAGATGACCGTGCCATCGGGCGTGGCACGAGTCAGGCTCACGCGGCGGGTTCCGCCCTCGAGCGACAGGGCGTGCGCAACCGCCGCCGGATCGGCGAGCGTCGCCGGGTCATCTTGAGCAATCTGAGCCATGAGCTCGGTATTTTGCGTATACGAGCTTGCCACCGTTTCAAGGATGCTGCGGTCGGTGAGCACCGACGAGGCGCGCGAGCTGTCGTAACTCGATAGCAGCGTGAGCCTGGGCGTGCCCGCGGCATCGACCATATAGATGCCCGCGACCTCGCCGGCCTTGAGCGCTTTGCGCGCGGCAGCCAAGTCTTCGTACTCGCTCACATCGAGCAGTTGATCGTCGCCCTCCTTGGCAAGCGAGGTCGCCACGTCCTTAAAGGACGAAGCACCCCAGGCTTCGTCAGCGACAACGGCTACCGGCACCGGGTCGACCTTGCCGTCGGAGCTCAGATTCGCAAACATAAACATGAACATCGTTGAAAGTGCAATGGGAAAGATCGCGCCCCAGACCCATGTACTCGGTCGACGCAATAGCGTCTTGAGCGTGGTGATGATGGTGTTGAACATGGCCGCCCCCTAGTCGCGCAGCTCGCGGCCGGTGATCTCGAGGAACACGTCGTTGAGGGTCGGCGGTTCGGAATAGATGCGGCCGAGCGGCACGTCATGCGAGCGCAGCGCATCGAGAATGTCCGTCAGGTTGTGCGGGCTCGCTTCGCACGAAAACGTGAGCTGTCCCGCCGTTGCCGAAAGGTCCAGAACGTGCGGCAGGCTTGCGACGGCACCGAGCGCCGCACTCGGAACCTCGCCGACCTCGATTACAATCTTCTCGCCCATCTGAATCATGCGCTTGAGCTCGTCGTTAGTGCCCTGCGCCAGCACGCGCCCACCGTCCATGATCATGATGCGGCTGCAGATCTGCTCGACTTCCTCCATGTAATGGCTGGTATACACCACCGTGGCGCCCTCGTCGCGCAGGCGGCAGATGCCCTCCAGGATGGCGTTGCGGCTTTGCGGGTCGACCGCCACCGTGGGTTCGTCAAAAAAGATGAGCTCGGGCTTGTGCGCGATACCGCAGGCAATGTTGAGACGACGCGCCAGGCCGCCCGAGAGCTTGCCGGGGCGGAACTTGGTAAAGTCGCCCAGGCCGACAAAGTCGATCGCCTCGTCCACCAGCGCGCGGCGGCGCTTGCGGTCGTTGACGTAGAGACTGCAGAAATAGTCGATGTTCTCGCGCACGGTGAGCTCGTCGAACACCGCCACCTGCTGCGGCACCACGCCGATGCGGCGCTTGAGGTCGTAGCGGGCGGGCGTCATGGGCTCACCGAACAGCTCGATGGCGCCTTTGTCGTAGGCGAGCAGCTGCAGGATGCAGTTGATGGACGTGGTCTTGCCCGAGCCGTTGGGGCCCAGCAGGCCAAAGATCTCGCCAGGGGCAATACTCAGGTTAAAGTGGTCGAGCGCAATAAGATCGTCATAGCGCTTAACGAGGTTTTCGACGTGGACGATGTCTGTCATGAGGCGGCCCTTCTGTTGGTCGTGGCCCGGTACGATTGCATCATCGCAGGAGCTGACGGCGCGCACCAGTGAGCTTTGTCACGAGTGCGGGGCGGTCGCGTAGCCTGCTGACGCGACCGCCCCGCCTCGTGGGAGGAATGTCACGGTTGCTTTGAGTGGCGCCTCCCCCGTGCGCGGCATCGCGTACAATACCCGTATGAACAGGCTATTCGACAAATCGATCGTGCTGGCGTGCTGCATCGCAGCCGCCACGGGCCTTGCTGTGGATGCTCGCCTGGTCGCGGCGTTTTGCCTTGGCGTTGTCATCGCCGCACTGGCCGAGGTCGCGCAGGGAGAACGCGCCCGTCGCGCCAGCGAGGCCGGCAGCTACGCCTACGTCATCGCGGCTGTCTTCGTGCCGCCGTTTGTGCCGTTTGCGCCCCTCGCCCTCTATGACATCGCGCGACGCGTGCGCCGTGAGCACGCCTGGATCGCGCCGGGTGTCGGCGCTGTCTTTGCCTGTGCGCTCGTCGCGGACCTTCGCGGCGGCGCGCTCACCACCCGAACGCTGCTGCTAACCGCCATCCTTTCGGTCGCCGCCACGTTGCTGTCGCTGCGCACCGCGCAGCTGGAGCGCGAACAGGAACGCATGCGTCGCACCCGCGACAAGCTGCAAGAACGCGCCCTGGCACTCGAGGCACGCAACCGCGACCTCGCCGACCGCCAGGACTACGAAGTCGAGCTCGCGACGCTCGCCGAACGCGCCCGCATCGCGCGCGAAATCCACGATAACGTGGGCCACCAGCTCACGCGCGCTTCGCTTCAAACCGAAGCCCTGCGCGTGGTCCATGCCAACGAGCCCGGCGTTGCCGCCGATTTCGCCGACGTCAAATACACCGTTGACGAGGCGCTCCAGCTCGTGCGCGCCAGCGTCCACGCGCTCAACGACAATGCGACCAACCTCTCCGTGCAGCTCGAACGCATCGTTGAAGGCGCGCGCTCGGACGGCGGTCCGCAGATTGGGCTTGAGGTTTTGGCCGAGCATGCGCCCGCCAACGTCGCCAACTGCTTTGCGGCGGTGCTGCGCGAGGCGCTTTCCAACGCCATGCGCCACGCCCATGCCAAAACCATTACCGTGCGGTGCATGGAGCATCCATCGTTTTACCAGCTCATCGTTACCGATGATGGCGCGGACGCGACCCCGGCGAGCAGCAGCAACGTCGCAGAAGGCATGGGGCTCGTCTCCATGCGTGAGCGCGTCGAGGCGCTTGGCGGAACCTTCACCGCCGGCCTGCGCGCCGGCGCCCCCGGCTGGCGCGTGTTTGCCACCATCCCCAAACAGCAAGGAGATGACGCCCGATGAGGCTCATAGTTGTCGACGACGACCGCTTGGTAGTCGATTCGCTCAAGATTATCCTGGGCGCCCAGCCGCAGATCGAAGTGGTGGGCACCGGAGCCGACGGCAACGACGCGGTGGCACTCTACGCCGAACTCGCACCCGATATCGCGCTGCTCGACATTCAGATGCCGGGGCGCGACGGCCTTTCGGCGGCGCGCGAGATCCTTGAGCACGACCCCGCGGCACGCGTGGTGTTTCTGACGACATTCTCGGATGACGAGTACATTGTGTCGGCGCTCAAGCTGGGCGCCCGCGGTTACCTGATCAAGACCGATGTCGCCGCCATTCCGCCAGCGTTGGCGCAGGTCATGGATGGCAAACGCGTGCTCGAGGGCAAGGCGATCGAAGATGTCGATTTTGATGGGGCGAACGCTGAGGCCGGTGCGACTCGCCGGCCCGCGGCCTTTGCCGGTCTGACCGACCGCGAGTTCGAAGTCGCCGAGCTCATCGCCCGCGGCCTCGATAACAAGGAGATTGCCGCCACGGCTTATATGGGAGAAGGCACGGTGCGCAACCACATCAGCTCGATCCTGGCCAAAATGGGCCTGCGCAACCGTACGCAAATCGCCATCGCCTACCTGCGAGGGTAATTACCCAACGGCCGACCGCTCCGGCATAGCAAAATGGCTGCCATCGATTTAATGCCATTTCAAAACTAAGCCGGTTTACGGGGCTAAACTCAGGACCCCCATCCATACCCGCGTTTTCTGCAAAATGACGGCTCGTCTACCTGCAGTTTTATTTTCACGAATATCGGCATGGTTGGGGACTCGTGACTCAGCCCCGTAAACCGGCATAGTTTTGTTTGAACGGTCCTGCGCGAACGCACCCACCGGCCGCGTGGGGCCAAAAATGATCCGTTTTCCTCCGTCCCCGGGGGATCATTTGGCGGCGCCAACCACGAAATCGGCCCATCTACTACGTTTGACTCGATACCCCCAACCATACCCCCGTTTTCCAGAAAATCGCAGGCGTTCTACCTGCGGTTTTGTTTTCGCGTTTTTTGGCATGGTTGGGGGTAAGGGGATAAACGTAGTAGATGGGCCGATTTCGTGGCGGCCCTTCCTCCCCTGCGCACAAAAGTGCCGCCACGGAGAAGGGAGACGTCTCCGTGGCGGCTGGGGGTGGGGGTGGGGGCTATGTTCTGGCTCCCCGCCGGCCGCCCGGGGCCTTTTGGCCCCGGGCGCTACCAGCGTGCCTAGCGCTTACGGATACCCCAGACCAGGGCTCCGACGCCGGCCATGGCAATAACAAATGCCATGAGCAGTGCGGCGGCCTGCTGGTCACCCGTGGTGGGCAGGAAACCCTTGACCGTCTTGACGATGTTCGTCACGGTCTTGGGCGTGCCGGGGTCGGGCGTCGGCACGGGTGTCTCGGGCTTCTTGTACGTGTTGTTGAACACGATACCCTCGACGCTCTTGTCGCCCTTGGTAAAGGCGACGTTCGCCTTGAGGTTGCCCTCGCCGTCGTCGACCACGTTGACGGTCGCGGTAAAGACGGACTTGTCGTAGGTCATACCGGCCTCGTCGCCCTTGACCTCGCTGATGGTGTAGACGTACGTACCAGGCTCGTCGTACTCGAACTTGTCGAAGTTAATCTTGCCGTCGGCATCGTTGGTGACGGTGGACTCGATGTCCTCGCCAACGAGCTTAAAGCTAAACTCGTCCTTCTTGAGCTCGCGTCCCTCGAGCACCTTGATGGCGCCGATGGAGACCTGCGTGGGCATGGCGTGATACTTGTTGGTAAAGCCAGCCGACTCGGTGGTTCCCTCGAGCTTGTGCGTCGCGGTCAGCGTGCCGTCGCCATTGTCGGAGACGGTGGTCACGACGGTGTAGGTCGTACCGTCATAGGTGACGCCCTTGTACAGGCCGAGCGCGTTGGGGCAAGCCTCGCGTAGCGTGTACGTGTGCGTGCCGGGCGCCTCGTAGCAGATCGGGCTCAGCGTAACGTTGCCGCTGGCGTCGTTGGTGCCACTAGCGACAGTCACGCCGTCCTCGAGCAGGTCAAACGTGAACTCGCCAGCTGCAAGGTCGCGTCCGGTCAGACGCTTGACCGTCTTGACCTGATCGGTCACGGACGAATCGGTGGGCGTCACGCTGTAGGTGTTGGTGAATGTGAAGGCCGCACCGTCGCCACCATTGCGCACGACACTCAGGTGTCCGGCACTGTCATCGGTCACGGTGTAGGAAACCTTGCGCGTGGCGTTGGCGTCGTTGGTCACGCCAGAGGCGCTACCGGACTCGGTCACCGTGTAGGTAAAGGTGTGCGAGCGCGGGGCGGTGGGGGCTGCGGGCTCGGACTCGTTGCTGGGCTCGTCGGCGTTGGCATCAGCGTCGGCGTCGGCCTCTTCAGCCTCTGCCTCGTCGGCCTCAGCCTCGTCAGCTTCGTCTGCCTCGGCCTTATCGGTCGCATCGTCCGTCACGCCCAGGGCGCGGTTGAGGTCGTCGAGCGTAAAGTGGATCTTGCCAAAGTCCACGTTGCCGGCCGCGTCGTTGGTCACGGTTGTGCGCTCGGGCATCGGGGCACCAGCCTCGTCGGCAGTCACGGTGAAGGTGAACTTGCCCGTGATATCGGCCGGGGTCAGGCCCTCAGCTGCCTGGAGCTTCTTGGTGCCAGCGAGCGCGGCATCAGCGGCATCGGCGCCGTAGACGTTCTCGAACAAGGGCTGAATGCCGTCGTAGGCGGGCGTCGCCGTCAGAGTCCCGTCACCGTTGTCGACGACGATGACCTTAAAGCTAAAGCTCGGCTTTGCGGCGGTAATGCCCTTTGCTGCGAGCGGAGACGTGTACTCGAAGGCCGTGTAGTTGATGGTCCATGCAAGCTTGGCATCCGTGTCGGTACGGATGGCGCGGTTGGCGTTTACCAGGTCGGCGAGCATCTCGGTCGTGTAATGCAGAGCACCAAAACTCACTTGGCCGTTAACGTTGGTAACGCACGTACCCTCGATGGCTTCCGTCTCGCCCGCATAGGCGATGCCAAAGTAGAACTCGCCGTCGACCATCGGGCGACCGGTCAGGGTCTTGGTGGCAACGATCTGAGCAACGTCACCACCGTGCGCATCGGTCGATGCGCTATAGCTGTTTTTGAACGGGACCAGAGCGCTCTCAACCTTGTTCTCGCCGCTCTTGTGGATCGTCTCGTGCGTGCCCTCGGGACCGCCGGAGACGGTCGTCGTAGCGGTGAGCGTGCCGGCGGTGTCGTCGGCGATGGCGATCGTCACGGTGCGGACAGCGTCGTCGTAGGTGTAACCCGGCTTGTGGTCGTTCGTCTCGGCCACGGTGTATTTGAAGGTCTTGCCGGCGTCAGCCTGCGTAAACTTGACCTCCTTGCCGGCCAGAATGTCGATCAGGCCGACGGTTCCCTCTATCGTTGCGGGAGACTCATAGTTGTTGGCCCCGGGCAGCAGGCCAAGTGCGCTAGCCGAATCATCGTCAGCGGGCGTCACGGTAAAGGTGAACTGGCCCTCGGTCATGGGGCGTCCGTAGAGGGTCTTGCTGAGCTTGAGGCCGCCGGCCGCGGCGTAATCGAGCTCAGTGCGGTACGTGTTGGTAAAGCGTCCGTTTTCCTTCTTGGTGACGTTTGCGGTCAGGTTTCCCTCGCTGCCCTCGGTCACGGTCACTTCGGCGGTTGCGACATGCGCGTCATACGTCATGCCGACCGTGCTGCCCGCGTTCTCGCGAATCTCGTACTTATAGGTTCCGGCAGCGGCGTAGTGGATCTTACCGAACTTGATGGCGGCGATGCCGTCCTTCGCGTCCCTCCTGCTCACGGTTACGGTTGCGGGATCGGGCAGCGGGGTGCCTTCGGGGGCGGTGATGGTAAAGCTGAACTCGTCCCCATCCGTCCAGTCGCGGCCGTCAATGGCCTTGCTCAGGCCAAAGTCGAGCTCTGTGTCGATCGGGGTCACGCTGTAGGTGTTCTTGAAGGTCGCAGCCTCGGCGTCGTCCTTCAGAGCATGCGTGGCGCTGAGCGTACCATCGCCGTTGTCCGTGATGGTGGTCTCGATAGTGTACTCGGCATCGCTGTAGGTGATGCCCTTGCTGGTGGTTCCGCCCTTAACCTCGCGCAACGTGTAAGTATGCTTGCCG